>WTAE01000126.1 GCA_013139765.1 Sulfurovum sp. | reverse complement strand
CAAAATACTCTTGGTAGGTCCTACCACACTGCTTGTAGCAATGAGAGCAGTAGAGAATGTATGGAAGTTTGAACGTCAAAACCAAAATGCCCAAGAGATAGCACGTAGGGCAGGTGCCATGTATGACAAGTTTGTAGGATTTTCAGAAGATTTGATGAAAATTTCAAAACAAATAGATGGCATTCAAGGAAGTTTTGTGGCAGCGCGTAACAAGCTTAGCTCGGGAAAAGGGAACTTAGTAAGACAGGTAGAACAGCTCAAGGAACTGGGTGCGCAAACGAGTAAAAAGATACCGAGTGAATTACGCGGATAGATGAATAAACTGTCACCTTATTACGTCTAATTAATATTGAAACTTAATTTTAACTTATGCTAAGACCTGTTTTTTTTTCTACGATCTTCGCCCTCATACTCCACAGACGCTTTAGGTGTGACATCTCTAAAGTCATTTTCTAAAGTGACTTTTGCCATTGTTTCAAATTCTGAAAAGTCAGAAGCATTGACGTTAAAGGAAACTTCTGTGATGTGTATCATGTTCCATTTTTCTGCAAAAACTTCTTTTTGAAATGCAACATGTGCAGAGATAGGGCTATCTCCTTCATACAAATAACGTACATACATAGGCATGAGCTCATGTTCAGTTATTTGTGAAATTTTACATTCTTTGGATGATTGATGCATCTTACAGTCTGCATCTCTGTCTGCATGATGAAAGTACTCAGACGTTAAAACCCTTTTAAATGTTCTACCCGGAGGGTCTACAAGTTCTGCTTGTACGTCATTTTCTTTCTTAAAAATTTTCTTCAGTAATTTCTTCATAGTTTATTCTGTCCTCTTGTCTGCATTTAGTATATCATAGTAAACAATATAAAAATGCTTTATTATGTTAATTTTACTAGATATTTAAAACGTTATTGTGTACATTTGACAGCTTTATAGATAGATTTACTTGACTTTAGGGGAAATATGAGTCAAGAAGAATGAAAAATAAAGAAGTATTTAGGTCTCTATAAAGTTATCAAGTGTACACTTTTGAAAAAGTTAGAGGTCCAATAATGGCTACAATAAGTATATGGCACAACCCAAGATGTTCAAAGTCAAGAAATGCATTGACACTCCTAGAAGAAAAAGGTGTAGAGGCTGAGGTAGTGAAGTATTTGGATACTCCACCTAGTAGAGTTGAACTCATGGCGGTACTCGATATGTTGGGACTTAGTGCAAAAGGCTTGATGCGAACTAAAGAAGATGTTTATAAAGAACTAGGTATCAAAGATATTACGGATGAAGATATGCTTATTGGGTTGATGGTTGCTAACCCAAAACTCATTGAAAGACCTATAGTCATTAAAGATGGAAAAGCAGCTATTGGGCGTCCTATAGAAAATATAGTAGAACTTCTCAAATAACTTTCTTCTGAACACCCCAAAGTGGGTGTTCACACTTCCTTTTCCCCACTTTCAGCACATTTCGCTAAAATCACGTTAATTATAGATATATAAATACACAAGGATATCACTTGCTAAGTACAGTAAATTTAACACAACGTTACGGAAAACGCGTTCTTTTTGACAAAATCAATATGACCATGGACATCGGTAAACGCTACGGGCTTATTGGTGCCAATGGTGCAGGTAAATCTACTTTTATGAAGATTCTTGCGGGAGAACTTGAACAAAGTGATGGTGAAGTACAGTTACAGCCAGGACTTAAACTAGGTATGCTTTCTCAAAACCAGTATGCTTTTGAAGACTATACACTAAGTGACGCAGTACTTTACGGAAACAAAAAACTTTTTGATGCACAAAAAGAGAAAGAAAAACTTTACATGGAAGGTGACTTTGAAGATGATGCAGTAAATGCTCGTTTAGGGGAACTTGAAATGATCTGTGCAGATGAAGACCCAACATATGAGTCTGATGTAAAGATTGAAAAACTACTTCAATCACTTGGCTTCCCTGTTGCACAGCATGGAGACCTTATGTCTTCACTGACAGGTGGCGATAAGTTTAAGATTTTACTTGCGCAAGTTTTGTTCTTAAAGCCAGATGTATTACTACTTGATGAGCCAACGAACAACCTTGACATGGCAACCATTGCATGGTTAGAGAATGAGCTTCAACGTCATGAGGGTACGCTGATGGTTATCTCTCACGATAGACACTTCCTTAACGGTGTAGTGACACACATTCTTGACCTTGACTTCCAAAACATTCGTGAATTCTCAGGAAACTATGATGAGTGGTACATTGCTGCAAACCTCATAGCTAAGCAGGCTGAGACAGATAGAGGCAAGGCAATGAAAGAGAAAGAAGAACTTGAAGGGTTTATTAAAAGATTCTCGGCAAATGCTTCTAAAGCAAAACAGGCAACTTCAAGACAGAAAAAACTTGATAAACTAGATGTTCAAGCCATTAAACTCTCTTCAAGACGTGATCCGTCTATTATGTTTAAAGCACACCGTGACATTGGAAACGAAGTACTTGAGATTGAAAATATTTCTAAGTCTTATGAAGGTGAAACTGTATTTGAAAACCTATCAATCAAAGTCAATGAAGGTGATAAAATTGCCCTTATTGGTACCAATGGTGTAGGTAAGACAACACTACTTAAAATCATCATGGAAGAAGTGAAAGCGGATGCAGGAATGTTTAAATGGGGACAAACCATTACTTACTCTTACTTCCCACAAAACACAACAGACTTAGTGACAGGTGATGAAGAGTTACCACAGTGGATTCAAGGGTTTGATGTCAAATGGCACATTGATGAAATTAGAAAAACATTGGGGCGTATGTTGTTCTCAGGTGAAGAACAAAAGAAAAAAATTGATGCCTGTTCTGGTGGAGAAAAACACCGTGTTATGCTTTCAAAAATTATGATGGATGATTCAAACTTCCTTGTGATGGATGAGCCAAACAACCACCTTGACCTTGAAGCGATTGTTGCACTTGGTGAAGCACTACACAACTACAAAGGTGGCGTGATTTGTGTTTCTCACGATAGAGAACTCATCG
>WTAE01000194.1 GCA_013139765.1 Sulfurovum sp. | reverse complement strand
ACCCCACCCTTCAAGTGTTCCAAGAACACGTTCATGGGTAGTGAAGCTTCTTGCAGTCACAAGGGCGGTACGTCTGGGAGAAGACTCCATAGGACAAGTGTCTTGTATTTCTGAAATGATTTTCAAGAATTTAAAGAAAGGTCCTTTACTCAAAGGGTTCTTCGCATTTTCACGTTCATGGGCAATGAAAGCATCTAAGCCACCCTCTTGGTAGACTTTTTCACTCTCGTCGCCAAATATAACCGCGTCACCATCAAAAGCAATTTTGACCATGTCTGACTCTTCTGAAGAGATGGGTGTATGAGGTAAGATGGTAGCTGCCGCCACTCCAGAGTTTACTGCTTCTTCAACATCTGGTGCATGTACAGAGAGAAAGAGGTCTACTTTAAATGCTTCGAGGTAACGTGCCACAGGTGTACCTGCTGTCCAACCTGTCCGTTCTATGTCTAAGGCGTAGTGTTCAATGGAGCGTCCTATGCGTAAACCAGTAGCTGCATTGTTACGTGAAAGGATGATGACCTCTATGAGTTTGTTGTCAAAATGTTGGTTAATCGCCAAGAGGTTTTGCACAAATCTAAAGGCTGAACCTTTAGCCAAAGGGTTGTCCAAGTTTTCAAGTTGATGGGTATAATAAGACTCTAAACCCTCTTTATCGAAAATGGCATTCTCTTCTTCAAGATTAAATAATGCACGTGATGAGATAGCAATGACAAGTTTGTCATGTAAGGCATAAGCCATACTTTTCCTTTTTTGTAACAGCTAATCTTCTGATTATCCGTCACTTTTATGAAGTCGTACTATAATGCACTAATATTTTAAACCAAAGGTAAACAAGATGGATACACTCTTTGTCTATGGCACACTCATGCCCAACTGTCCCAACGCACATGTCTTGGAAAACATTGTAGGAAAGTTTGTCCCCGCAACAGTCACAGGAGAACTCATTGCAGCAGGTTGGTCTGCTTCCATGGGTTACCCTGGCATTAAACTTGATGGCCATACAGACACCGTACATGGTTTTCTCTTTTACTCACACAATTTAGAAGACCATTGGGAGTCCCTAGATGAATTTGAAGGTGCAGAATTTGTACGTACAGAAGTAACCGTAGAACGTTATGATGAGATGGATGTAGATACATTTGTGTATGCTTTAAAAGACAAAAAAGAGGAATTAGAAGACGAATAAAACTTTGGTTATAATGCTAGATAATATTATCATAAGGGAAAAATATGAGTTTTGGAAATATCGTTTTACTAAGCATTATCGCTGTGGGGGCTTACCTTGTCTTCATTTACAATAGGTTTATTTCACTCAGAGCTGGTATCGATGCGTCATGGTCAGACATTGACGTACAACTTAAACGCCGTTACGACCTCATACCTGCACTCGTAGATACCGTAAAAGGTTACAAAGAGTACGAGGGAGACACCCTTGAAAAAGTAGTTCAAGCTAGACAACAGGGACTCACCGCTGGTTCTATGGATGAAAAAGCAGCAGCTGCAAATATGATCTCCGGTGCTTTAGGTAAAATGTTCGCCCTCGCAGAAGCCTACCCTGACCTCAAAGCCAACACAAACTTTTTAAAGTTACAAGATGAGCTCTCAAGCCTTGAAGATGCCATTCAAAATGCAAGACGTTATTACAATGCTATTGTAAGAGACTACAATGCCAAACTAGAGTCTTTTCCAGACCTTTTTGTGGCACGTAAATTTCAATTCACTTCACGTGAATACTTTGAACTCTCTGCCACAGAAGCAACTGCTGCACAAAACATGCCTAAAATTGACCTTTAGTCAGTTAACTTATGTTTAAAAAACTACTTATCATCCTGCTTCTTGCAGGGTTTTCTCACCCTCTTCTTGCTGAAAAAATTACCAACTATGAAGTAAATGTCACTGTTGAACAAAGTGGTGAACTTACCATTGTTGAAACACTCATTTACGATTTTGAAGGCTTGCGTAAACATGGGATTTTTAGAGATATTCCTTTTCAAATTAAACATAAGGGAACCATTAAAGATTTAGGTCTTTATGATTTTACAGTGACTATGGATAGACACCCTGTTGAGTGGGTACAGGAAAACATCTCTTCAAAAAAAGTAGGTGAAATCATTCGTTTAAAGATAGGCTCTGCCTCTTCTTATGTTGGAGGTATACATACCTACCAAATACAGTACCGTGTTAAAATAGGTGTACTCCCTGCAGCAAGAAACCCTCACAATGATGCCATACGTTGGAACATCATTGGTACGGGTTGGTCTGTGCCTATTTACACTATAAGAGCCTACTTTAAACTTCCTGCTTCTTTATCTGAAGACAGCATTAGTCTGGCTACCTATACAGGAAGATATGGTGCCACAACATCACAAGCACATACACGCTGGCTCAGTCCACAAATACTTGCAGTTAAACTAGGACAATTGGCTCCCTATGAAGGTGCAACCGTTGAACTCTCTTACCCCATAGGAAACTTAGATCAAAATGGTCAAGACAATGTTAAAGCCTCATTGATGCAGAAGTTTTTGGGCATGTGGCATTGGGGTGCATTGTTGGCCTTTCTGTTCTATTTGTACAATACGTTAAAAAGACATAGTGGCGTTAAAGATAGTCGTGCCGTTGCCGTACAGTATGAAGCACCTAAAGGACTTTCTGTCTTACAATCAGGGCTCATTTTAGATAAACACACAAACAATGACGACTTTACAGCAGCTATTTTAGAACTTGGACAGCTTGGCTACATTGATATTGAGCATAAAACAGCGAGACATTATCCTATTTTACATAAGACAACGAAAAAAAGAGAAGGTCTAACTTCCAATCAAATCTATCTACTTGACAATATTTTGTTTAAAGAGAAAGGTGAATTTACACTCAAAAAGTCTTCTGCTTCCACTTCAAGTACCCTACGAAGAGGTTTTACACATATTAATGAGAAACTATATGATTGGTCAGCTGAAGATGGATACATGCTTGACAATCCTCAAAAAGTTAGAGAAAGTTTTGCAAAGAAAAGTCAACTTTATCTTCTCCCTATACTGCTACTTACAGCCTACACACTCTTTAAACAATATGGTTCAGAAGCTATTTTTATATTTATATTTCCTCTAGTGTTTGGTGCAACTGGTTTCGCTATCATCTCCAAAACCGGTAATTTGGGAGATAAGTTTTTTGGTGCCATTTTTATTGCTGCAGGATTGATGCCACCACTGTTAATGTTGGAAGATGGCCTTAAAGGTTTGCTACAAGGCCCTATTATTGTTCTCATCATTTTATTCGTCGCTATCAAGTATGTCTCTAAACATATCGGAAACTTTACACGAAAAGGTGCGCAGGCACAAAAACATCTTATAGGTCTGAAAGAATTTATTAAAAGGGTAAAACAAGATGAGATAAAAAGACATTTAGCAATGGACCCAGAATACCTTGAAAAACTTTTACCTTATGCGGTACTTTTTAATGAAACAGACCATTGGCTTGACTTTTACGACCTTCTTGACGTCTCTCACCCAACTTGGTATACAGGCAATATGAATAGCATGCATAAGTTTTCCTCAGCCATGGACTCAGCCGCAACTCCCCCTCCTAGTAAAAACTCTTCAAGCTTTTCTAGTGGTGGCGGAGGCTTTTCTGGTGGAGGTGGTTTCTCAGGAGGTGGTGGCGGCGGTGGAGGTGGAGGAAGCTGGTAAAAATCAGCATTTGCTTCACCTATAACATTTATAAACAGGACAGTGTGTCCTTTATTACCAGAAGTCAATCATTAACAGAACAATTTAAAAAAGGAACAAATGTGAAAAAAGAAAAATCAGTTGCAAGTGTTGTCTTAACACATATAGTTACAACTTCAATAGTAATTCCATTTTTTGGATTATTCGTAGGATACTTTATAAGTAAGTTTTTAGGGGCTTCATTAGAACCCACTTTATTAATCATTTTAAAAGATATAGTTTTTATACTAATTTTCTTTTTGGGAGTTAAATATTCATTATCTCAAATTGATAAAAGAATTGATGTTAAACACCCACTTAAGTGTTCGAAGTATTCAATTATTGTTTTTGGACTATTAGTACTTTTGGTGTTAGGAATCAATGTTTGGTCAAATTTTAGCATTATAGCTATGGTCTATGCCGTTATTTATTATGGGATTATTTTTGGGGTTTTCCTTATGTTAACAAGAAAGTATTTTAAAAACTTAAAGGCAGTAGAAGCTTAACAAAGCTTAGTTGAGGATTTATAGGATGAAGTTAGGAAACAATAACTCTATAGTATCTATCTTGATACAAAATACTATAGTGGTGGAGGCTCTTGGTAAGAGCCTCCAGTGAAAAAGTGTTAGCTTAGAACCAACACTTTTGATTATCTACATATGTCTCTTGAAATTCATCATCAGACTTAACAATATAAATAATAAACTCAACAAATGCAATAATACCTACAATAATCAGAGGTATACCAAATAAAAACATTCCAGGGAAGAAACATAGCAACATGATTATTCCTGCTTTGTTACACCCTAAATAAAACTTATGAATACCAAGAGCACCCAAGAAAAATGCAAGTAGTCCTGCTACAATTTTATTTTTATCTTGAGACACAACTTTGTCTAAGTAAATATCTTTTGCTTTGTCTTCTTCTATTGAGAAATCAACAATTTGATTATTCATTGGTTGTTTATCCGCTTTCCAATCTGCTTTAGTAAATTGGTATCTTTTCCCATCATTTCCCGATATGATTCCTGTATTTCCCTGTAGATCAAACTCTAATATTTTACCCTTCATTACTCTTCCTTGTTTAAATATTTCTAATTAAAAATTAGAATAGAAGATTGTAGCTAATAATAATTTAAGAATGTATTTATATATGTCAATTTGACATATTTTTGCTATCTTTCTTTATTTTCTATTATACTGCCACTATGTATAACAAGAAAAAAGAAAAACTTTACATTTCAGAGCTTTTAGACGATCCTGCAGTAACCTACCCTGCCTATTATGTCTTGAGTCTGAGTACACATAAAAATGAGATGCTTCATGCTGCACTTATTGCCCTGCACTCTTTTGATTTTTCTTATTATGAGACGGCAAAATCGTATGATGACATCTTTGCGATGTTTCATTCGGGTACTTTTCCACTCTATAAAGAAAAATATATTGTAGGGTATTTTGGTAATAAGATGATGTACTTAGAGAGTAATGGATGGAAGGGAATGCCTGCCACAGAGGACATCTTTAAGATGGAGAACTGGTTGGTATGTTAAAAGTAAAAAGCCTCACAACAATAATTTAAACAAATTATTGTTATAAGTTTAAATTTTAAGAGTAATTTTATCTTAATTCGTTATACTTCGCTCATATCTTAGGTAGGCGAACATTTTTATTCTTCCTCCTTTTAAAAACTTTGTTGTTCGACTACCAACGGACACAAGCTTTCTTCCCTATCTAAGATAACTTCCAAAACTTTTACATAACAAATTCTTCACACTATTT
>WTAE01000030.1 GCA_013139765.1 Sulfurovum sp. | reverse complement strand
AAACGTATCCAACAACGGGCAGATGGTATGGTTGAACTCATTTCAGACAATACGCTCTACCCTCCACAGGCGATTGATGCTAGTGAAGTGACTATTGTGGGTAAAGTGGTGGGGAATATAGAGAGTTTGTAGGGGGGGGGTGATTGCTATCGCCCCTACAGGTTATTGGCACATCCAACACACCTAACACTTTCGGGGCGTACAGACATACGTCCTAATCCTATCTCTTCTTCACACTCTATACAAATACCAAACATAGTTTTATCAATACGAAGTAGGGCATTCTTTAACCGTGTGAGTGTAACTCTTGCTTCATCCAATATTTTATTATTGACATCTTGCTCACCCATGGCTTCTAGTCGGGTGAGTCTGCCTAGTGAACAATCAGGGGCTATGGGTTTTACTTTCTCTTGAAGTGCCTCAATCTGTTCTTCTGTGTGAATGATTTTTTCTTCAATCTTCTTTTTTAGTACGGTTTTTTCTTTTTGGGTCATGTTAGGCTCTTAAATATGGTATATTTAAGATTATATCTAAACTTGATGTGGAAGGAAAAATATGAGACTGCTTGTGTTACTTTTTGTTTTATCTCTCTTTGCCTCTGCTTCCTCAAAATATACAAATGCACTCGAACATGAGTCATCCCCCTATTTACAGCAACACAAACACAACCCCGTAAACTGGTACCCTTGGGGAGATGAAGCTCTCAATAAAGCACAAAAAGAAAATAAACTCATTTTTCTCTCTATTGGGTACAGCACCTGTCATTGGTGTCATGTCATGGAGGAGGAGAGTTTTACAGACCTTGAAGTGGCAAAGTTATTGAATGAGAATTTTGTCTCTATTAAAGTAGACAGAGAATCTTTCTCTCAGATAGATAAGAAGTATCAAAAACGTTTTATGGATTTACATGGAGAGCGTGGTGGTTGGCCTTTGTCTGTTTTTCTCTCACCCAACAAAGAAGTGATTCATTTAGGGACGTATATCCCCAAAGAGGAAGGTTATGGTTCGGAGGGTTTACTCAAGTTACTACCTTCTTTTATGGCTTTGCAAAAAGATCCTCAGGCTTTTAAAAAAGTGATAGAAAAACATAAAGTTGTTCAAAAAGAATCTTCTCTTAAAAGTAAAGTAAGCACTAAGCTAGTGAAGGAAGTACTTTTAGGCATAGAAAAACAATACGACAAACACAATGGAGGTTTTGCGGTACGTCCTAAGTTTCCCGAAGCATCAAAGTTAGATCTTTTATTAGACATTTATAGACTGAATGGAGATAAAAAAGCTTTTGTAATGGCAGAAAAGACTTTTCGTAAGATGGCTCAAGGGGGAATTTATGACCAAATAGGGGGAGGTTTTTTCCGATATACTACAGATCCTAAATGGCAGATGCCCCATTTTGAAAAAATGCTTTATACCAATGCCGAGCTTATTTCAGTTTATGTCAAACTGTACAAATTGACAGGAGATGTACTTTATAAAAAAGTTGTAGATGAGAGTATTGAACAAATGCAAAAACATTTTATGCAAGACGGAGTCTACTATTCTGCCACAGATGCAGACTCTAATGGAGAAGAGGGCGGGTATTTTATTTATGAGTATGCTTCGCTAAAAGAAACACTCAAAGAAAAAAGATGGTCTAGTAAAGCGCTTGAAGAGTCTTTGGCGTACTTAGGCATAGAAGAAGATGGCAATGTCGATGGTGACTTATCGCATGTACATATCACAAGTGAAGTCATACCTGAAAAGCTCGAAGCACTCAAAACGCATTTAAAGTCCCTCAGGAAAAAACGTACCTTTCCTTTTATAGACAAAAAAATAAACACTGCATGGAATGCCATGATGGTGAAAGCATTGTTTGATGCTTCAAAGCTAGATGATAAATATCTTTCTTTAGCAGAAGAACAGTTGGGATCACTCTTGCGGTTGATGGTTGTGAAAAAAGTTTTGTACCATCAGACACTTTTAGGACAAGCACCTAAACAAGAAGGCCTGCTTGAAGACTATGCTTTTTTGATTGCAGCGTTGATTGCGGGGTATGAACGTAACTATAATGAAATGTACCTTGAGTTGGCAGAGTCACTTTCTCTCAAAGCACTTACAAAGTTTTATAGAAAGAAAGATTGGTACCTGAGTGATGATGGCATTGAAGCTTTGGCAGATTTTGATGATAGGTATTATACTTCAGCCCTTTCTGTGATGTTAGAAAATTTACTGATACTCTCGTCTTTACGTGAAACAGACAAGTACAGTAACATCGTCAAAGAGAGCATCAAGCAGAGTGGGCGTGTTTTGGAAGAGAACCCCGCATCTGCGGCCAAGCTAGTCCATCTGTTCTTACGTTTAACAAAAGGGGAGGTCATCATTCATGCGAAGAAAGAAAAGTTACTTTCAGCACAAGATGCACTAGATAAAGTGAAGTATCCTTTCCTTTTAAGTGTAACGCAAGAGAGTGATGAGTATCTTGCTTGTAAAACTACCATGTGTTTTGCCCACGATAAAAATATTAGCAAACTCATTGAAAAAATAAACGAGGCCGTAAAATAATGTTAACAATGAACGAAGACTTAGAAGGCGCACTGAAGCACTACCTTAAACTCTTAGATGAAGAAGAGTATTTTGAAGCCCATGAAGTCCTAGAAGAGGCGTGGCATCCACTAAGACTTAACAAAGACCCTCTTGCCAACTTAGCCAAAGGTTTAATTAATGGTGCGATTACTTTTGAGCATATCAAGCGCAATAAGAAAAATGTAAAAAGTAAAGCACAAACGGTTATTGCTTCGTATGAGAGGCATAAACATTTATGTGTAGCAAACATTAGATGTTATGATTTATTTGTTGAAGCTAGTGAGAAAATTGAAGCGTTAAAAAGCAAACACGCTGAAGTGTTTTAATGTTTTGGTACCATGCAGCGACAAAACACTCTTACAACTCTGTCCGAACCAACCCAAACTATATGTCTTGGGAAGATCAGCCAAGTACCTATAAAAACTATCCAAGTGAGTA
>WTAE01000089.1 GCA_013139765.1 Sulfurovum sp. | reverse complement strand
AATCACTAACTGTATACCTAGCTTTGCAAACTGTTTACGTCTCCAATCCATTAACGCTCTGTCATCTGGACCTGTGGCTGTGGCATCATAGTGTAACTTTAACTGTTTACCTGTTTTTTCTGAGATGCCATTGGGGTAGCCAGCTTCAGCCAAAAGTTTTTTAGCCTCTTGCAAAGACTTACGCACACGTTTACCCTCTTTCCAAGTATACACAAAGGGGTTGATCCCTTTTTCACCTTCCTCATAAGAGAAAATACCTGGAGGAATGGGGCCTTGCGCTGCGACACCACGTTCATTCATAAAAATGGAAATGTACTCTTCCTGATTTTGCATAATAGCAATGGCTTGACGTAACTTTTTTGCTTCGTCACTGTATCCACCCACCACTGGATCTTCCATGTTAAAGGCCATGTAAAAAATAGAGGGTTGAACCGAACCTTTAAGCACAATACCTTTTTGTGACATCTCACCACTTAAGTCCATGGTACCCGCAGCAGAAATTTGTACTGCCTGATCAAAAGCTTCAGAAGAAATACCCGAAGCATCATAATACCCTTGTAAAAATTTATTCCAAAGAGGGATACTCTCTTTTTCCAGTGTATAAATGACTTTATGAATGAAGGGAAGTTTTTGACCACTGTCAACTAAAAGTTCTGCAGAGACTTGAGAGAGGTTTTGTTCGTCAACACTCAATGTAGGGTAAAATTCATCATGAAAATTCGGATTGACTTGAAGTACTAACTCTTTACTAGGACTATTTTTCGCCAAATAATACGGGCCAGTTCCCACAGGATACCAGTTTAAAGTCAAGTTCTTAGCAATGAGTCCTTTCTGTTGGTAAAAAAGGTCTGCCTCCCAAGGAATTGGCGCAAAAAAGTTCATAGAGAGCCAATAAAGAAACTGCGGGTATTTTCCTTTAATACGAATGACTAATGTATTCTCATCTAGTACCCTCACTCCCTCAATATCATAAGCACGTAAATCAAGTCTTTCGCCCTTGTTTTTTTGTTCTTTTGCATGTTTGGAAATCATCGTTGAATACGTTTTTAAGCCGACAATATACTCAGACATATTGTCCAAAATAGGAGAATGATACTGCCGCACAGCCATACGTTTAATGGCATAAGCATAATCTGAAGCAGACAATTTTCGTGTTGCCTCTACTTCAAAATCTTCTAACTTTTCTATTTTTCCTAAATCTTCTATAGTCAAGTTAGCATAGAGCAATGCACCTTGCTCATCTTTGGCAAAAGCAGGATGGTTTTGAAACTTTATATCTTCACGAAGGGTAAGCACATACTCTGAAAAAGCCACGCTGCTGTCTAATTCATCTACAGGGTTTCCCTCTGTATCCAGGTACGAGACTTTTGGCATTTCAGTCAAGGTTAATGGCTCAAGGGTATACGGTCTTTTCAAATAATTGTATTGTAAAGGTGGCTCATAGATTTGTCCTAAAAAAGCCCATTCGTTGGCATTGTAAGAAATGACGGGGTCTAAATGTTTAGGAGGGGAAGAGAAAGCTGCAAATAGTGTGTCAGATTGCATCTCTTTTTTGTTATGAGGAGCATTCCAGGTATTTGCCATAAGGGTGGCAGACAATATCAAAAGTAAAAATATGTATTGCATTCACGACCCATCTATTAAAATATCATTTTCACAAAACAGCGCGTCTATTCACATGATGTGCGAAGTGTACTTGCGTTTAAATAATTATACTTTGATAGGGTTAATATTGGTTGGGAAAAGGGGAAATAAAAGGGGAAAGTTTTTGCAAGAGACAAGCTCTTGCAAAAGTTGGTAGTAAAAAGGTGAAGAGACTATCTTTTTGAGAATTGTCTAGATCTTCTTGCTTTTCTTCTACCTGGCTTCTTACGTTCAACAACTCTAGAGTCACGAGTAAGAAGACCTTCTGGTTTAAGAAGGGCTCTAAATGTTGGTTCAAATTCAACCAACGCTTTAGTAATACCATGTTTTAAAGCATCTGCTTGTGCAGAATAACCACCACCAAGTGTAGTTGCTCTAATGTCCATGTTATCTAGTTGCTTAGTAAGCTCAAGTGGAAGTCTTACTTTCATTTTAAGTGTTTCGTGTCCACCTAACCATTGGTCAAGAGTCTTACCATTGATAAGCATTTCACCTTTACCTGGAGTCATCCAAACTTTAGCAATAGCCGCTTTTCTTTTTCCTGTTGCATAAATAGTTGCCATGATTACGCTTCCTTATTGATTTGTGCAGTATGTGGGTGTTCAGCACCAGCATATACTTTAAGTTTTTTAAGCATCGCACGACCAAGTGTAGTCTTAGGAAGCATACCTCTTACAGCCAATCTGAAAAGTTTTTCAGTGTGGTTTTCTAGCATGTTGTCAAGTTTTTTACTTTTAGTTGAACCAAAGTAACCTGAGTGAGTAAAGTACTCTTTTTGCTCTAGTTTAGCACCAGAAAATTTAGCTTTTTCTGCATTAATGATTACTACGTAATCACCACAATCTACGTTTGGTGTAAATGATGGCTTATGTTTACCTCTAAGAAGTGTTGCTACTTCAGTTAAGATACGTCCAAATGTTTTACCATCAGCATCGATCAAAACCCAGTCACGTGTTACATCAGCAGGTTTTAGTACCTTAGTCATGTTCATGATTTGTCCTTAATTATTATAAGCTTTCGCTTTTAGTGGGAGAATAATACCCAGTTAACCTTAAAATTTATTTAAATTAAGATTAATTTAAGGTTAAGACCTATATTCCTTTTTATTTCTCAATTTAACTCAGATCTAATGCATCCAAATAGTCCACAACTTCATAATTTTCATTCTCTAAAGCAAATTCTAAAGGTGTCTGCCCATCAGCATTTTTTGCATGCATATCTAAACCTTGGTCAACAAGAAATTTAACAGTATCCAGTGTTCCCTCATTAAGAGTAGCTTCATGTAAAAGTGTATTACCATACTTATTTGTATCATCTAACTTTGCACCATGAGCAAGCAAAAGTTTTACTATCTCAAGATTATCTGGTCTTGCAACAGCGTCTTGTAAAGCTGTAGAGCCATAGTCATTCTTTGTTGTTACCTTTGCTTTATGCTTGAGCAATAACTCTACCATCTCTTTACTGGTATCCACAGCTGAGTGCAAAGGAGTATCTCCCTCTTCACCCGCAAGGTTTGCATTAGCAGCAGCACCAAGTAAAAGCTCCACACACGCCACATGGTTATAAAGCACAGCTACATGTAAAGGTGTCATCCCATGCTTGTTTTGTTTATCTACTTGGGCATTGTTCCGTAAGACTTCTTCAAGCCTCTCACACTTTCCTTCTTTTGCTAATGCGTGTAAAGAGTTGTTTTTCTTACCGCCATATTTGTTTGCGATAAAGATTAATGTGAGAGCAACGATTACCCATAGGCTTATTTGTGTTATTGTCATGTTCTTATCTTGTGAGGATCCATTTTCCATTTTCTTTTCTGAAAAGTATTTTATATGTTGTACTTCCCCCTACTTTTGTATCATTAAATAAAAGTCCATTGCGTAGGTATATTGTTTTTCCATCTTCAGAAACAAAAAAATAACTTTTCTCTTTACTTAAAGCTAATAGTTCATTGTTTACATCATTAATGTTTTCATTAAAACTATCAATAAGGTCTTTTTTATAATATCCCTTAGGTTTATATAATGCAATTTCCAATTCTTCATTACGTTCAGAGAACAACTTAATTATCCAATCTATATCTTTTCGCTTAACTGCATCATGTATTTGTTCATGCAGTTTATAAAGTTCTTCAATATCACTACGTTTTCTAAATTTTGCGTACGTTTCATTATCAATATAATTATAGTTTTCTTCCATGATCTTTTCTGAATCTAAAAATTTCCATCTTGGGAAAGGTGTTTTCAATTGAATAACTTGCTTAAGACCTATACCTTTTACTGTTTCTCCAGTCCAAAGACCATCAATAGTTTGTTGCGATAGTTTAGATATCTTTATTTCTTCTTGATTAATAGGATAACTCCCATCTTTAGTGCTATTTGAGGTATCGCCATTCATGTAAGAAATTTGAGAAACCTTTATTGGTTTTATATCAAATTTTCCTGATTCTTTTACTTCTAATGCTACTGTTGCTTCTGTTTTAGGATGCAATACAAGATTATCTCTTTTGAAAGAGAGGAGTTTCACTTCCAATGTATTATCTCCAGATTGCATAAATTGATTAACAGGTAAGTCTAATAGCTTTTGACTTCTGTCAAAATCTTCAAAAACTAGCTCACCATTAAGTGTAATTACAATTTTTGTATTGACTGCATTTATTTTTAGTGTATAAAAAGGTTTATTCATTAAAATATTTTCCATTTTTTCATCTCCTTGATTTTGCGCATAAATAAACTGCATAAGTACAATAATATTTAACAGTATTTTTTTTATCATTTATTTTCCTCTAAGTTATAAAGTTGTTAACTTTTCCAAAGTTTTTACTTTCCGTCCATTCATCTAAAAGCGGCCATTGTCCTTGAGCTTTAAACTCTCGCTTTACATCTATCACATTATGAGAATCACTCCCCCGACCACCATCATTATGTCCATTACTACTTTTTGTTTCTTGTTTTCCTACTTCAAGATATGACGCAAAATACATTGTCATCCCATTGAATTCAATATTTCCGTCTATTAATATATCATCTTTATTGGTTTTTGCCGACAATGTTGCAGCTATCTCTGTTTTGTTGTTTTCCGTTACTTTGGAACCTGACTTGAAGTATGCTCCAGCAGTTACTTTTACCCATAGAACTGAGCCATCTAGTTTAACTGAACCCAAAATCTCTATGTTTATTTTACCACCAACTTTACCTTCTGCACTCCATGGTTTAGAGTCATCCGCTCTGGAAAACTTCAAGTTTCCATTGATACTTCCCCCTAAACTAAACTCAAGTTTAAGTTCTTGCCCCTTATCTTCTGCATAATCTCTTGCTTTCGACAATACTTTCCCAATTGGCCCACCTAACATACAGCCTAATTCTAAAATATCCAATGTAACAGCAGCACCATCAAAAAGATTTAGATCAATTTCAAAATTATTAACAATTCGTTTAAGTTTATAGCTACTGTTATCTTCATCACAAGAACCATCTACTTTTAATGTAAACTTCGTTAAACCAGTATTGATCTTTATAGGTGAACTTTGTGCTTTTTGTACTTTATCAAAAAACCTATGAAAACCATTAATTTTCTCTCTAAATCCACTAAATATATTTTCTGCATCTATTCGTTCTAGATGTTGAGATTTTCTTTTACTTTGCGTAACCTGTCTATTACCTTTCTCATCAAAACCTTTTGAATGTTTTCCTTCAATGATATAATGTGTGCTACCAAGTTCATACTCTAACTTTCCCTCAACTTTAAAGGCACTTCTTGTGATATCAATACGCTCATTTCTATATGCACCCGTATTTGTTGTCCTGTTTTCTGCAAGTGTATGTGCGAAACCATAAGCTAAAGATAGCTCACCTTTATATACAGCTTTATCATGTACATATAAAACTACTTTTGGTTGACTAACACATTTTGTAGAACCAGTTGGAGAAATGGTGAATTTTTTTGCAATATCATTAGGATTAATCATAGATATAATTAATGTCTTAAATTCACTACTGTCATCAGGCGAACCAAAGTCCATAGTATACATTGGATCATTTAAATCTGTCATAGCTCCTGCACTTGTATTTTCATTGGCATCAACATATTGCATATTTGGAGTATGTGTTTCCAACATAGAAGTATTACTAGAATCAAAGTCAAATATATTGTTGTTCTTACAAGACATTAAAGCGCCCTTGATGGCACCTTTAGTATCGATTTCGAAACTTCCACCTTCATCAATAGATTTTTCTTGGGTATCATTTTTCACAAGCATTTTTAAGTCACACTCTTTTTTTAAAAATGTATGATTTGATGTAATCTTTTTATATGTTTCTTTGCCATCTTTATCTAACGCAGGCGTAACAACATGTAACTCATATGTATTCTTTTCTTTGTTTGAAGGTTCTTCTTTATCAGGAACTGTTTTTGTCTCATTTTTCCCATTAATCATCACTTCTTGCTCTTTGGTTTTAGTCACGTTGAGCTTGTAGCTTCGATTCTCTTCTTCGATAACCCAAGGTGCTACCATACAACAGCAATCTGCTGAATCTGATTTCGTTGCAGCTTGATTATTTTTTGTTCCACATTTTCCCTTGGCAACTTGACTAGGGCTATTTCCCATCTTCTTCTCCTTCTTGATTTTCATATGCTTCCATTGTCTCAATGGCTATTTTCATTAAATACTGATACTTTGTATGGCTGTCTACTGTTTGTGAGTTGAGTAGTTCTATCACTCTTTTCTCTTGCACAAACCGTTCACCTCTTACATGCCAAGCGAGTATAAATGCAAAAGCATATTTTTCATTATCCAATCCATACTTTTTTGCTACCCCGTACACATGTGTTACAAACTTTTTGTAATCCTCTGCATTAGCTGGAAAAGGGTTTGAAAAGTCTATGTCTATGAGGTCTTGTACGCAGACATCTAAGTACTCTTCAAGATAAATGGCATCTAACTTATCCATATGTCCTAGTGTTAGTGTTCTCATGCAACTTCACCTTCTAGGCTAATACACTCTTTCTGTTCTGTGCTAAAAATGTTGAGCTTGTTAGGATCTTCAACATCTACGTATGCAAAGGTACCTTGTAAGTCACCCAAAAGTTCTGAGACCTCTGCTTCAGTTTGCATTTTAAAATAACGCTCAAGATTACGTGGATCATAAAAACGAAATATGATCTCTTTATCATGTTTTTCACTATAGACATTGATACGCTCTGCAAGATCAAATGCCAAAGTAGAAATGTTATGACTACTAATTAGAAAAGTGAGCCATGTCTTTCCAAAACCTTCTGCTATGAGTTTTTGAGATGTTTCATCTTCTTTGTTGAGTGCCACAATGTATGGTGCAACATTTTCATACTCACGTACCCATGACTCTTTAAACAAAATATGATGTTCTGGGGAGGCAATATCAAAAACATCTATGAGCTCTTTGTAAATACCTGCATCTGCAATGGCATAGAGATTGGCATTACGTTCTTGTGCCAAGGTGTAAAGTTTTTCACTAAGGGTGTCAATTTGTTTCATTTAAATTAAACCCTTAACCCAAAAGACAAGGGATACAAATCATATCACCCTCATTGGCCTGAAGACTCAACTCTTCCGCCCCACCACCAGAACCAGAAGAGATAGCTACATTTCCTTTAATGGTCACATCACCTTTCAGCGTAATACCTGCAGAATCTAATATGATTGTCCCACCAGATCCTTTGATAACTACTTTGTCACTTCCTGAAATGGTATGTACTTTGGTGACAGACTTAATGCTCTCCCCCGCCTTCAAATCCACCTTTCCATTCACAGTATGCTCAAAGTGCCCACCAACCTTTGTTGTGTGGTTAGCATACACATCATCCTGTCTATGATTCCCAACATAAGTAATCATATCTTTGTCAATCTTATTGGCTTGTGTATTCAGTATATGGTTACTCTGGTCATGTCCAACTGTTAGTGTTTGGTCATTACCAATAGAGATAGATTCATCATTCCCAACTGATTCACTTCTGTCATGTCCAACATCCGTACTTTCATCATTCCCAATACTTTTTGTTCTATCGTTTCCAATGGTGAAGCTTTCATCATGCCCAACCACTTCTGTTTGGTCATTGTCTATGTTTATGTAGCTATTGTTTAGAGCATGAAGCTTATAATCTTTTTGTGCTCTGATGTGTACAAGTTCTTGTGCTTGTTTATCTTCAAAGAGTAAAAGGTTGTATTCTTCGTTTGAACCAGGCATAGATTGTGTTTTAATGTATGACTGTGTTTTTTTGCTTGGAAGGTCTTTTGGTATGTTGTTGTTTGCATTGTATAAAGAACCAATGGCTACTGGTCTGTCTGGGTCACCATTTAGGAAATTAACTATTACTTCAGTATTCACTCTAGGAATGAATTGGCTCCCCCAACCATCACCTGCTGAGAAGTTTGTGAATCTGATGTAACAGCTTGTTGGGTATTTGTTATCAAAGTGGAAGATAACTCTTATTCTTCCTTTGTTATCTACATCTATGGTGTTGTTTTTACTTGGTACTGTATTTACTTCACTTCCGTCAGATACTAGTGCTGTTACACTTGAAGGAATGAGTGGTTTAGTGATGTTGTAACTTGGGATAAAGACTGTTTGTATAGGAGTGGCTTTAAATTCTGCTTCAAAGATGTATTGTTGTACATTTGTTTCGTTTTGAACATACTCATCAAGTGCGTTAGGGAACTTTGCATTTATCTTTACTTCTGTAAGGACTACGTTTGTTCTTTTGACTGCTTTGCTATCAAAGAGTTCTCCTCCGTGTCCAGTTTGAGTGTGTAGGCTTAAACTTTTACCATTTATCTCTTCACTGTTAGAGTATTGTTTTAAAGCAGATTGTTTAATGTCGTTTTTTAAGTCTTTAGCTCTTGGATCTTCTAGTCTAGCTCTATGTGTCATGACTTCTAAGTCATGTCTTAGTTGTGAAGTATGTTTATTGTCTTTAAGGCTTTGGCTAAGTGGTGTTTGTCCTGTGGTACTTTTATACTCGAAACTTGGTTTATTGAAGTCATAATAATCTTCAATGACATTGGTAGGAGAGAAGGTTTTACTTTGGGTGAAATTACAGGTTAAAGAGCTATTCCATTTATTGTAACTTTCATTGATGTGGGCTACTCTTACTACATAAGGACTTGTATCACTTTGCATCCATAGTGTTACACCTTCTTGTTCACAGAGCATTTGGATGAACTCTAAGTCACTTTGTTTGTATTGGGTAGTGTATTCTCTTTT
>WTAE01000131.1 GCA_013139765.1 Sulfurovum sp. | reverse complement strand
AACGTCCTGCTTGTCTCATCATCCATACAGGTGTGTATGGTGTCTCTTTACCTAGACATGCGTCTACAAATATTTTACTCACTTACTTATCCTCAACTTTCGTTTCTTTTTTCTTTCCAACCATACCCAAAAAGTAAAGTCCCAGAGCCAACAATGTAATAGAACCTGCAAAGTACAACATCTCTAAAGGTGTTTCAAATTTTGTATGAATAACACGTTGGAAGAAATTTACGACCAAAACCATCACAATGACTTTTGCAATCTTATCTTTGAGTTGGTCTAAGTTTTCAATGGCCAAGAGTTTTGAGCCATTTTTACCTGCCGCTGCTTCAATATCTGAAATGAAAAGTTCATACAATCCAAAAGAAAAAATGAACATTACCACGGCAATCAGGTACAAGTCAACTGCACCAATAATACCAGAGACGATATCTTCATGAAATGTTTCAGAATGATGGTGTGTAATGATGGAGTTGAACGTTTCAACAGCTACTCCCCAAATGTCCATAGAAGCTACTACAAAAAGAATGATAGCACCCAATAGACCAAAAATAACAGCCAAAAGGACAACAAATCTACTGTTCCAAATAGCACCTTCAAATAATCTTTCTAACATTAGGCATTTTCCTCTAGTTTAATCCACTTTTGCGCAATACGTACAGCATTGGTAGCAGCCCCAACTCTCACTTGGTCAGCCACACCCCAAAGGTGTATAATATTGTTAGCAAACAAATCTTTTCTGATACGCCCAACATACGTTTCATCTGTATCTGTAGCAGTAATAGGCATAGGGTATTCGTTTTTAGACATGTCATCAACGACAGTCACATTTTCAAAATCGCCTAAGACTTCTCTAGCTTTATCTACATTTACATCCACACCCTCTTCAAAGGTAATGGTAATAGACTCAGAGTGAGAACGTAGTACCGGTACACGTACACAGGTTGCAGAAAGTGCAAAGTCTGTACCCATGATTTTGGCTGTTTCATTGACCATTTTCATCTCTTCTTTGGTGTAACCATTTTCTAATGGTACATCAATATGAGGAATAACATTCAGCGCAATTTGGTGTGCAAATGCTTCTACTTTCGCCTGGTCAAGTTTAAACTCAAAAAATGATTGCATTTGAAGTACAAGCTCTTCCATACCCTGTTTACCTGCACCCGATACGGCTTGGTAGGTACTTACATCTACACGTTTAATACCATAAAGGTCATGTAGAGGTTTAAGCAGTTGTACCATTTGAATGGTAGAACAGTTAGGGTTTGCAATGATTCCTGTGTCTTCCCAAAGCTCAATGTCTTCAGGGTTAACTTCAGGCACGACCAATGGCACTTTTTCATCCATTCTGAAGTGTGAAGTGTTGTCTATCACAACCGCACCTGACTCTACTGCATACTGTGCAAACTTCGCAGAGATGCTTCCACCTGCTGAAAAGAAAGCAATGTCAATGTTTTGACCTTCAAACACATCTTCTGTGAGTTCTTTAATGATATAAGTCTTACCTTGACACTCGATGGCATCTCCTGCAGATTTTGCAGAAGCCAGTGGCAAAATAGTTTCAATAGGAAATGCTACATCTTCTAAAACTCTAAAAAGTTCTTCACCTACGGCGCCAGAGGCACCTACTACTGCTATGTTATATGTTCTACTCATCTCTTTATTCTAGTCCTAATGTATTGTCATCACTTGGTGTGTTTTCTACACCTTCATTTTCTTCGTTCTCATCTTCAGGTTTCTCTTCTTTTTGACATTTTGCCATGGAGACAACAATGTCTTTTTTCTCTACTGTTACTACTTTTACACCTGAAGTGTTACGTCCAGCTTTACGGATTTGTTCCATGTCTACACGTATCATTTTACCTACAGAGGTTAAACACATCAAGTCTTTGTCCTCTTCTACTGCAACCACACCTACAACATCACCCGTTTTAGGCGTAAGTTTCATAGAAATGACACCTTTACCTGCACGGTTTTGCTCACGGTATTCTAAGGCTGCAGTACGTTTACCAAGCCCTTTTTCTGAAAGCATCAGTAACTCATCTTCTTCATTTTCAATGGTAATAGCACCACACACGTAGTCATCTACAATTTTGAATTTAATAGCAGTTACACCACGTGATACTCTACCAATCTCTCTTGCATCTTCCACTTTAAATCTAATACATAGACCTTTTTTCGTGGCTACAAAGAGCCATTGTGTGTTTGGTTTCACAATTTTAGCTGCTACGATTTCATCATCTTCATCGAGGTTAATCGCTCTTACACCATTTGATCTGATGTTTGAGTACTCAGAAAGGTTTGTACGTTTCACAATACCGTTTTTCGTAAAGAACACTAACCCTTTGTCATCATTAAAGTCAGTCGTTGGAATGATCGCCATAATCTTCTCATCTTTCTGAAGATTAATGAGGTTTACAACCGCCTTACCTTTAGCCGTACGAGAACCCTCAGGGATACGGTACACTTTCAGCCAGTAAAGCTGTCCACGGTCTGTTACAAACATGAGTGTATCATGGGTATTGGACGTAAAGAAACTCTCAATGAAGTCATCATCATAAGTGGTTACGGCTGTTTTACCTTTACCACCACGGTGTTGTTTTTCATACTGCTTCACTGCCACACGTTTAATGTAACCACGGTGTGTAATGGTTACAACCATTGGCTCATTTGGAATAAGGTCTTCAATATCGATGTCATCATAGTCATCTACAATTTCTGTACGACGCGGTGTGGTATATTTCTCACCAATTTCTACCAATTCTTCACGAATGATTTCATTGATTTTCTCTTCAGACTTCAAGATGGCTTCAAGTTCTGCAATAAGAATAAGAAGTTCAGCCAACTCACTCTCAATTTTCTCAATCTGAAGGCCAGTAAGACGACCAAGTCTCATCTCTAAGATGGCTTTAGATTGAATCTCAGAGAGTTTAAAGCGTGCCATGAGGTTTTCTCTAGCCTCTGTGTCATCTTGTGAAGCACGAATGATTTTGATCACTTCATCGATGTTATCGATAGCAATTTTTAAACCTTCTAAGATATGTGCTCTTGCTCTTGCTTTTTCAAGGTCAAAGATTGTTCTTCTAATAACAACCGTTTTTCTATGTTTTAAGAAGAGGTCAAAGAGTTCCATAAGTTTAAAGACTTTAGGCTCTTTGTTTGCAATTGCAAGCATAATGATCCCAAAGGTCACTTGCATTTGAGTTGACTTAAAGAGGTTGTTCAAAACAATCTCAGACATAGAATCACGTTTTAGCTCAATCACTACTCTCATACCATCACGGTCAGACTCATCACGGATTTCAGAAATCCCTTCTAAGTGCTTGTCACGTACAAGTTGTGCAATGTTTTCAATAAGTCTAGACTTGTTTACTTGGTAAGGAAGCTCATCAATGATGATGATCTCTTTTGTTTTTGTCTCTTCAATGTGTGTTTTTGCACGTACTTTAATACGTCCACGTCCTGTAGTATATGCATCCGTAATACCTTTTTTACCAAAGATAATCCCTCCCGTTGGGAAGTCAGGACCTTTTACGATTTTCATCATATCTTCAATGGTCGCTTCAGGGTTATCGATACGTAACATAAGTGCTTCAATAAGTTCATCTAAACGGTGAGGAGGGATGTTTGTTGCCATACCAACCGCAATACCAGATGAACCATTAAGTAAAAGGTTTGGTACACGTGCTGGTAAAACATCTGGCTCGCTCATGGAGTCATCGTAGTTTGGTACAAAGTCTACCGTGTCTTTGTCTAAGTCATTCAAAAGTTCTTCAGCTATTTTGGTCATACGTGCTTCGGTATATCTCATTGCCGCTGCGTTATCACCATCAACTGAACCGAAGTTACCTTGGCCGTCTACAAGCGGTGCTTGCATAGAAAAGTCTTGTGCCATACGAACAAGCGCATCATACACAGAGTTGTCACCATGTGGGTGGTACTTACCAATAACATCACCGACAATACGTGCTGACTTTTTGTAAGGGCTTCTATGTGAAAGGTGCAAGTCATTCATTGCATACAAAATTCTTCTGTGAACAGGTTTTAACCCATCACGTGCATCTGGCAGTGCTCTACCAATAATAACTGACATCGAGTAGTCAAGGTAGCTCGCTTTCATACTATCTTCTATCAGTATCTCTTGGGTGTTGCCATTTTCAAACAAATCAGACATATTCTTCCTTAGTAACTTAAGTTAAAAGATTTTATCTCATCTAGGGAGTAAAATCACTTAAAAAAGGCTCAAAATCGATTCTAGGGTACTTTATTCGCTAAAAAGAGCTCTTTTTACTTTTATGGTTAACATAATAAAATAACTAAAAAGGCTTACAATCGATTTTAGAGAAGAAAACTCATTAACATCCTCTTAACATACTTAGCCTATAATTCTTACATTAAATTATCCAGGAATAACCATGCCTATTGAACAATTAAAAGACGTCGTAGATTACGGAATTATCGGGCTACTCATATTTCTGAGTTTCCTTACTTTTGCCTATGCCATTGAAAGAGTACTTTTTTATAGAAGCGTAAAACTAGAAGAGTATACACATAAACTAGCACTGGAGATAGACCTTACCAAACGTCTGCCTACTATTGCAAGTATTGGTGTAAATGCTCCGTATATTGGTCTACTTGGGACGGTAATTGCAATCATCCTTACTTTTTACATCATTGGAGACCAGCACGCGGACATTGACCCGGGTGAAATCATGAAACACTTGGCACTTGCACTGAAAGCCACAGCTGCAGGACTGGTTGTTGCCATCCCTGCCACCGTCATTTACAATGCCCTACTCACCAAAGTAGACATACTCATCTCAAAATGGGAAATCATGCAGGATGAGAAATAACGATGCGTAGAGAACGATTCGACAAGATGAACGTTGTCCCGTTCATCGACATTGTTTTGGTACTGCTTGTCATCATCTTGGCAACTTCAACCTTTGTGAAAAACAAAACCATCTCTGTGGAATTACCTACAGCAAGCTCAAAAAAATCTGAAGAGAAAAAAAGTATACATATTGCCATCGATAAAGAAGGTAAATACTTTTATGACAAAGAAGCAATGGATTTAGAAACAATTAAAGCGAGACTTTTAAAACTTGATCCAAAGAAAGATGTGATCGCTTTACATATGGATAAAGCTTCAGCATTTGAATATTTTGTCTCCATCATAGATATTTTGAAGACAAAAGGTTTTGAGAATATTTCTATACTTACCAAACAGTAACTCTACTCCGTCATCATCCCATAAGGGCGTTTAAGTTTATCAGTCAGCTGATACATACTCACAGTACGCCCCTCACGAACAAACTCACGTCCATCCAAAAAGACTATCATTGTGGGCACTGAAAAGACTTGAAAATGAGCAGAGATTTCCGCATTGTCATGAGCATCTAAGTAAATCTGTTTGAGCTGGGGAAACTCTTTATCAAACACTTCTTTAAACTTTGGTCTAAGTGCATGACACACAGAGCAGTGTTCTCCAGAGAAATATAGCAGTACACCTACTTCTTCTCTTATGGTTATTTGTAATTCTTCTAGGGTCATTTCGTTTCCTTATTAACTTTATCTTTTAATTTACCATCTTATATATTTATTACAATTTATAGCTCGCCCAATTTTTATCATCAGGATTAACACCTATCTCTAATCCCTGCATAAATTTCTTAGCAAGTATCTCTGCCTTTTTATTGAACTTTTTTGCTATTTTGGGAATATAATGTTGATGTACATGTGTGTCAAAAAGTGTCAACCATCTCTCAAATGTCTCTTCATAAAGCTTCCCTATAGAGACATGAGGTAAAAATGGGTCACGCTTGTATCCTTTTTCGCCGGTCATGAGCATAAGCCAAAAGTCATCAAGTAGCTTGTAGTGTTCTTGCCACTTATCATTTTTAAGGTCATCCCCTAAAGCTTGTATAAAAAAGGGGCCTACAATGTCATCTTTTATCAGCATTTGATAAAATGAACGTACCATTTTTTCTATATTGGCTCTATCAACTTCAGTTTCTAGCATCACCATTCCTTCAATATTTTACTGATATCAAGAAGAACAACTCAACTTCTTGTTTTTAAATGCATCAGGTGTAGCTTCTGCCCATCTTTCAAACTCTGGGTGTTCATCAAAAGGTTTTTGTGCAATGTCAAAGAGGTTTCCTACCACAGTAAAGTCTCCTTCTTCTGCTGCATCTATGGCTTCTTGTAAGATGTAGTTTTTAAGTACATATTTTGGGTTGGCACCTAACATCTGTTTTTTACGTGTTGTTTTGTCTATGTACTTCACACGTTCATCATAACGGTCTAACCATGCATTCATAGGTTCGTGGTAAAGTCCTGTGGTAAGTAAGTCTTTTCTGTCACCCTCGTAGTGGCTTAGCGTTCTCATAAACAGTGTATAGTCCACCTGTAATGTCTCTAACATATCAAACATATCATCGATGAGCTCAGGGTCACCTTCTACTGTGGCTTCAAAACCTAACTTTTTACACATGTAGTAATGTAAATAACGTGTATAAATTTTGTCATACATCGTTAAACTTTTTTGCATCTTTTCTACTGTCGTTAAAGGACTAAATGCCTTCATAAGTGCTTGCAAGTTCCACTTGGCTACGTTTGGTTGGTTGGCATAACTGTAACGACCATCAACATCGGTATGGTTACAAATGTTTTCATGACGGAAATCATCTAAAAATGCATACGGTCCATAGTCAATGGTAAGTCCAGCAATGGACATATTGTCTGTGTTCATCACCCCATGGTTAAAGCCAACAGACATCCACTGGGCCATGAGCCTAGCGGTAATAACCACTACATCATTGAACAACATAGTATAGCGGTCATCTCTTCCTATAAGATGCTGAAAACTTTCTTCTATCACATAGTCTGCTAAAGCTTCTAGCTCTTTGAACATGCCTTTGGATGCGTAGTATTCAAAGGTACCAAAACGTACCCATGAAGTACTCACACGACACACAACTGCACCCGACTCTACTCTTTCACGTTGCACACCATGTTCAGAACCTATGAGTCCAAGGCAAAGTGTTGTAGGAATTCCCAAGCTATTCATTGCTTCAGACATAAGGTACTCTCTTATGCTTGAGCGAAGTACTGCACGTCCATCACCAGAGCGTGAGTACTTTGTTTCTCCGGCACCTTTAAGCTGAAGATGAAACGTATCTAGGGTTCCAATGTTAATGGCTCTACCATCACCAAGACGTGGTACAAAGTAACCAAACTGATGCCCTGCATAACACAT
>WTAE01000243.1 GCA_013139765.1 Sulfurovum sp. | reverse complement strand
TCATCAAGTAAAGACATTGGGTCTTTTGTAATGATTTCCAAGTGTTCAGGGGCTATATCATTCATAAGGTCTATAGCTTCTTCCATACTAGACGTTACAATAATCGCACCACGCTCTTCAATGGACTTTCTAGCGATTGTCTCACGGCTTAAAGTTCCAAGATACTCTTCAACTTTGTCAGATACTTTGTTTGCAAGTTCTTCATCCGTGGTGATGAGTATAGATGATGCCATTTCATCGTGTTCTGCTTGAGAAAGTAAGTCAATTGCCAAGTAGTCTTCTCTTGCCGTTTCATCTGCAAGTATACCTATTTCAGAAGGTCCTGCAATCATGTCAATGTTTACTTCACCATAAACCAATTTCTTAGCCGTTGCCACAAAAATGTTTCCTGGACCTGTAATGACGTGCACTTTAGGAATGGTTTCTGTACCGTAAGCCATTGCACCAATAGCGGATGCTCCACCTACTCTGTACACTTGGGTCACTTTACAAAGGTGACACGCTGCAAGTAGAAGCTCATTTAGCTCATTGTCCGGTGCTGGTGTACAAACAACTATCTCTTCCACACCTGCCACTTGTGCAGGAATAACGTTCATCAAAAGTGAGCTTGGGTATGCAGCTTTTCCACCAGGAATGTAAAGTCCTGCTTTGTCCACAGCCGTTACTTTTTGCCCAAGAACCGTACCGTTTTCTTCTGTATCCATCCAACTTTTAGGCATAAGTTTTTTGTGGTACGCTTCAATACGATCATAAGCAAGGTGTAGCGCATCACGAAGTGTTGGGTCAATGTTGTCATAAGCTTTTGCCATATCATCTGTCGAGACTAAAAGCTCTGCATCATCTTTAGGTTCCCAACGGTCAAACTTTGCAATTTGTGCTTTGAGTGCTGTGTTACCTTCAGTTTGTATCTCTTTAAGTAAACCAGAGACGATGTTTGTCACACCCTCAATATCCATTTTTCCACGCTCTAAAAGTTCGTTGAAATTTGCTTCAAATGTGTCGTCATTGCTGTAAAATATTTTCATGTATTGTCCTATTCAGCGGGGTCAGGTTATTCATAATTTATTGCTTTGCAACAAATTACAAATCACCAGACCCCTTATATTTTCGTTCATATCTTGGGAGCATACTCTCATTGCCTAACACGCCACCTTGATGTATGTAAAGTGTAGGTTTTGACATCACTTCAGGATGGGCAAGTAAAACACGCCATCCTAAAGGGTCATAAAGTAGGTCAAAGACCACTCCCGTTTCTTCTTGTAATTTTAGCCAAATTTTGTAATTTTCACTATAAAGTTTTCCAAAATGATGTTTTTTCTCTAAAGATAAAATCTTTGGATGATAACTTTCATCTTCAGCTAACTCAAAAAACTGTTTTTTTAAGTAAACATCATCTCCAACACAAGCACAAGTATAAACCGTAGGTCGGGGTGCCCTCACCCCGACAAAAGCCTTTTGCAAAAATAAAGCTGTGGTTCCCGTACCCGAAGGAAGAAAGATATTTAGCTCTTTTATATTATTTTCTTTTTGCCACTCTATTATCTCATCAGCTAATATCTTTATACCATATTCAGCTTCTTTTTGACGTCCACCCTCTTCAATGTCTAAAACATTGGTTGTCGGGGTAATGGTACCCCGATCTACGGTGAGTTGCATGCCATTTTCTAATGCAGCTTTGTAGTTTCCATGGGGATTCTCTTTGAGATAATCAGCTATATGATTCACATCATACTCAAACCCCCACCCTCTCATCTTCGCCAATACAGACAAAGAATACATAGCATTAGACTGCGCAGAACCATAAGAACGAATTGTATCTATTTCAGGGAAGTCATTTTGAAGAAAATAATAAAACTTACGCGCCTTATTACCAGAGAAGTCAGGATGAAGTAAATCATCACGTTTTAAAAAAAAGTGTTTGTTTTCAAAAGTAAGGGATTCAATAGGAGAAGCATTAAAAGTCATAAAACCCCTCCATCAATCACACGATAGTGTGCCCTGTCTCTACGAAGACCCTTGAAAGCGGAGCGATTTGAGAGTAGAGACGACTTTTGTTTTACTTTTCTAGAAAAGTAAAGAGAATAACAACACCACAGTTTGGAAAAAAGGAACTCTCAAAAAATAGAAATAAACCTAATTTCGATCCAAACAATTCAAATCAGAAAAAGCCTGTTCAAGTCTTTTCACCATCCCAAGTTCACCCGCACGCAACCATTTACGAGGATCATAATGCCCCTTATTCGGTTTATCATCACCCTCTGGGTTACCAATTTGCCCTTGTAAGTAGTCTTTGTGGTCAACCACATACTCTCTTACACCATCCCAAAATGCCCACTGAGTATCTGTGTCGATGTTCATTTTAATGGCACCATAAGAGATAGCTTCTCTAATATCAGTAAGTTCAGAACCTGAGCCACCATGGAAAACAAAATCTACAGGTTTTTTAGCAGTATTGTATTTCTCTTCAATAAACTTTTGAGAGTTATCAAGAATTTTTGGTGTCAAAGATACATTTCCAGGTTTATAGACACCATGTACATTTCCAAAAGAAGCTGCAATGGTAAACTTATCTGAAATTTTCATCAACTCTTCATAAGCATATGCAACCTCTTCAGGTTGTGTGTAAAGTAGTGAATTATCAATGTCTGTATTGTCTACACCATCTTCTTCTCCACCCGTAACGCCAAGCTCTATCTCTAACGTCATACCCATTTTGGACATACGTTCAAGGTAAAGTTTACAAGTAGCTATATTATCTTCAATAGGTTCCTCAGAAAGGTCAATCATGTGTGAAGAGTAAAGCGGTACACCATGGGCTTTAAAGTGTGCTTCAGAAGCATCAAGTAATGCATCAATCCAAGGCAGTAACTTTCTTGCTGCATGGTCCGTATGAAGTACCACAGGTACACCATACGCACGTGCAACCATATGCACATGTTGTGCACCAGAGATAGACCCTAAAATGGCTGCTTCAGCAGAAGGAAGTCCTTTACCTGCATAATACGCACCCCCGCCATTGGAAAATTGAACAATGACTGGAGAGTTTACATTTTTCGCCGCTTCAATGACAGCATTTACGGATGTTGTACTCACAACATTTACAGCAGGAATGGCAAAGCCTTCCTCTTTTGCTACTTTAAATAATGCCTGAAGATCATCACCTGTAACTACGCCTGCATTGACGACATCTAAAACTTTTGTTGACATTTACTAACCCTCTAAAACTATTTTACTTTTACTTTCGCAGACTTCATAAGTCCTCCAAGTACTTTCTCTTGTGCAATTTGCATTTTGATACTATTTTTTGCTATTTCAAACTCTGGTATAGGCTGGTTAGACTTTGCTTTTAAAGCTGAAGCTTTCATCTTGTCATATACCGTTTTTGCCTCTTCATCTGTGACGTTAGCTTCTCCCATCTTTTTTTGCATCCAGAAAGCTGAATATGCTGCTTCTTTTTCTTTCTTATTTAAAGATTTTGAAGCCTTTTGGGCTACCAATTTTGACGGAGCCATCATTTGTAGGACCTGCTTTTTTTTCTCTGCCGTTAAGGTATCCCATTTTTCAGTACCTTTACTGATAATATTTAAAGCTTTATCTGCTTCTTCTACAGTGATGATTATACCATTGACTGTACCTGCTGTTTTTGCATAGATTGCAGTGGTACCAAGTGCCAAAGTTAAAGCTAAAATAGTAAGCGTGTTTTTCATTCAAATCTTCCTTTAATATATTAGGTGTATTTTACCTAGTTGTTCTGTTAAGTTGTTTAGTCTAGAACTTCTATCTTAACATCTTTCATCAGTTCCGAAACAATCTTTTTTTCAAGCATTTGTGCCATTAATCTCTCTTTAATCGCTTCAAAAGAAGGGATGGGTTTTGTATTATTGTTGTCGAGAGCTTGTTTTTTAATGCCGTCATAAACAAAACGTACCTCTTCTTCTTTTATCTTCACCACGGCTGCTTTTTTTCTCATCCATGTGCGTGTCATTACCATCTGTTTCTCATTCTCACTTAATTCTTTGTTTGCAGCATCTGCAGCAAGTACTGGCATAATTAAGTCTTGAAGAAGTCTTTGTTGTTGTTTAGGGGGAATATAATCATAACTGGTGATTTTCCCTTTGGTACGTTCTGTCAAGTAAGCATCCGCATCTTTTTTCAAAATCTTATGCCCATTTGCCGTTGCAATGACTGTAGATCCTGGTCTATTTTGACGTACTTGAGGTGCTGGTTTTGCTTTACCATCTAAATTGATGCGACTGATGTCAACAACAGGTACGGAGTCATCCGTATTCATAATGTTGCTTAAAGAGTTTTTTAATGCATCCGCAGATGCAGTTGATGTGAGCATAGCTACAGCAAGTGTTGCTAAAAGCAGATTTTTCTTCATATTCTTTTCCCTAACTTCTAAATTACTTTTTTGTTGCGTTTGTTTCTACAGTCATATCTACAATTTTCGCTTTGCTTTTAAGTTCTGCGGCGACTGCTGAAATTTTCGTAGCAAATTGTTTTTGTTTAAGTGAAGCAATGATCTTTTCTTTCACTTTATCATAAACAACAGGATCAGGTTTTATTTTTTTCTCTAAATAGATCACATGGTAACCAAACTGTGTTTTTACTGCTTTCATAGTGATGCTTCCATCTTTAAGTGCCCATGTTGCTGTAGCAAACTCAGGTACCATTTTGTCTTTTGTGAACTCACCAAGGTCTCCACCATTTTTACCTGAAGGTCCTGTAGATTTAGCTTTGGCTAAAACAACAAATTTTTCAAGTAATTTTGCACCTTTTAAAGGTTTAAGTTCATCAATAATGGCTTTGGCTTCTGCTTCTGTTTTTAGCAAAATATGTTTTGCTTTTACAGATTCTGGTTCTCTAAACTTATCGATATTTTTTGCATAAAATTCTTTGGCTTCGCTGTCACTTACTACGGCATTGTCAAGCTGTCCTTTCATCCACATGTTTACAAGTAGTTCTGCTTTGAGTTTGACCATGTTTCTTTTAAACTCAGCTTGTTTATCGATACCCTCTTTTGCTGCTAACTCTGTAAAAAGTTCTTTCTCAATCAATCTCTGTTTGATCATTTCTCTCTCTTCAGGTTTGAGGTCTGCAAAAATGGCAGAAGGTGCTTGAGACGTTACAAAAGTTTGTGCATCTTGTTTTGTAATATTTTTTCCATTGACTGTGACCAAAATGTCTGAGGCAAGTGCTGAAGATGCTACGATTGAAAGAGCGAGTAGTGAAGTTTTTGCGAGTTTTAACATATTTTAGTTTCCTTAGTTGTAATAATTTAGCAAAAGTATAACTCTCTTGGGTAAATCATTGATTAATGTGCTAATATTTTATTATTATTTTATAAGAATAAGGTTTATATTGATGGCAAAACAGACAATTAAAGTAAAAAAAGCAACAAAAAAAGAGATTGAAGAGATAAAAGCACTTTTTTTGGAACATTATCCAGACTCACTTACTGAACTCAACTACACAAACCTTTATGAACTGCTCATAGCAGTCATGCTCTCTGCTCAATGTACAGACAAACGTGTTAATGTCATAAGCCCTGCGCTTTTTGAAGCATTCCCCACCCCTATTTCTCTTGCAAATGCTGACTTAGATGAAGTAAAATCTTACATAAACACCTGTTCTTTTTTTAACAACAAAGCCAAAAACCTCATCAAGATGGCACAGTCTGTGGTAGAAAACTATGACAATGAAATTCCACTTATACGTGATGAGCTAGTAAAACTCGCAGGTGTGGGACAAAAAACAGCCAATGTCGTCATGATAGAATACGCCGGAGCAAACCTCATGGCAGTAGACACACATGTCTACAGAGTTGCACACCGCCTAGGCCTTTCAGATGCAAAAACAGCTACAAAGTGTGAAGAAGAACTCAGTAAAAAGTTTAAAACAGAGTTACATCTCTTGCATCAAGCTATGGTACTTTTTGGTAGATATAAATGTAAAGCATTGAAGCCAGAGTGTGGAGGGTGTTTTATGGAAGCCCATTGTAAAACGACGCAAACGTTCAAAGTGTAGACACGTAGGGTTGGCTTCAGCCGACCACGCATAACACAATTAACATCTTTTAGATGGTCGGCTGAAGCCAACCCTACAGACGTTTAATTATTCCAAGCAATACTTCATAAGTACGTTCCACTGAAAGTATATCTACCTCTTCACGAGTAGAATGAGGATATCTAATCGTTGGTCCAATAGAGGCAAACTTCATTGCAGGATATTTTTCAGCAATCACCCCACACTCAAGCCCCGCATGTATCGCCATCATCTTCGTTTTTCCAAACACAGCTTTCATCTCAGAAGAGACCAAATTAGTAAATTCTGACACATCTGGTTTCCATGCAGGGTATTTGTCTTCTACTTGAACATCAAAACCAAAATCTTCAAATAGTTGCACAGTCTCTTTCGTTAAAGCTTCTAAATCTTCCGCTCCCATAGCCCTTGCAGAAGTTTCAATTTTAACCCCACCTTTTTCATCTGCAGTGATGATGGCAAGGTTAATACTTACATCAGGAATACCAAGTTCGTCATTTGTTGCATGCACTCCATGTTTAAAAGCTTGCATCAACGCAATAATTTGATCACCTTTACTTAAGACTTTAGGACTTTCATTCAGCACACGAACTTGTACATCTCCCTTAAATTCTAAAGCTTTTTCAGAGCGTACAATGGCCACAGCATTCGCGGGAATAGAGTTACGACGCTCGCCAGCATAAATACTTGCCAATTGTGTGACATCATTGTCTACCAAGTAGGATGCTAAAACTTTAATCGCTGAAGCAATACCTTTGTCAATATCTACCCCTGAGTGTCCACCAACCAAACCTTTAACTGCCACTTCATAACAGGTACCATATCCTTCGGTATAGACATCTTCTTTAAATGCAGTAATGTCTGCACCACCGGCACAACCAATGTAAACTTCCGCTTCATCTTCAGAGTCTAAGTTCAGCATCTGTTTACTCTTTAGCGCAAAGGCTACTTCATTGGCACCAATGAGTCCTATCTCTTCATCTGCAGTGAGTAAAAACTCTAAGTCTAAACCCTCATCCATGTTTTGCATCATCATCGCAATCGCCATACCGTTGTCTGCACCTAAAGAAGAGTCTTTGGCACGCATGACACCCTCTTCTTCATAGGTTTCAATCATAGGTGCTTTACCTATGCACACCATGTCATAGTGCGCTTGTAGACATAAAGTAGGCTTACCTTTATAGATGTAAATGTTTTTAACTGCATCTACTTCAACTTCATACCCTCTGGTTTTTGCAAAATCAACTAGAAAGTCTAATAATTTGTCTGCATCTTTTGAACAGTGAGGGATTTGTGTGAGTGTTTTAAAATGTTCTATGATATTTGACATATTATTCCTTTGGGGCTTGTTGGTCTATAGATGTTTGCAGATGCTTTAAAGCTTCTTGTTTGCGTTTTTCCATCTTCTCTTTGGTTCTGTCATCATACATTTCATAAGGAAAAACACGCTGATGTACCATGTATGAAGTCACCATATTGATGATGACCCCAAGTGTAGCAACTAGCAAAAATCTAGCTAAAACAGAAAGTTTTGTTTTAGCTTTAAATATCCAAAATATCCCTAAAGCAAGTATGCTTAGGTAAAGTGGAACTTCAACCAAAGGCACAAACTTGGGACACATTGAAGAGAATACAGACAAAAATAAAATACATGCGAAGAGTAGTGACATACTCACTTTCATCAGATAATGATTTTTAGGTGTTGTTTCTGGCATTTTCGACCTTTTTCTTCAAATTATAGTACAATCACATAAAAACTAGGACCTCAAAAATGTGTCTCATCGTTATGTTAGTCATGCTCATACTTGCCATACAAAGTCTTTTACAAGCACAATACCTTGCCGGGTCCATGCAACTCATCATTGCTTTAGGTTTTGCCGTACTTCTCATTCGTAACATCATTGCTGTACGAAATATGAAAGAGGGTTGCACAAGCTCTAGCTGTGCAGGAACCAACTGGTTTGTAAATCTTTTTAACAAAAGAGAAAACTCAAAGAAGGAAGATCGATAGTGGAACACTTTTTTAATTGCCCCTACTGCTGGGAAAAGATCTCCATGATACTAGACAACACAGAAGAAGTCAGCGACTACATAGAAGACTGCGAAGTCTGCTGTAGACCCATAGAACTTTTCTTTCGGTTCTCAGGAGATAACTTAGTCTCTTTTGAAGCACGTGCCATGGAGGGTATTTAAGAACAAGGCATCTAATAAAAGAGGATATACGAAATTGTAAAGAACGTTAGCATGCCTACTGTCCAAAACAGTGCATTTTTAGTATCTTGAGAAGGATTAAGTGTCCCGCAATGAGGACAGGACTTTATGCCTTTTTCTATCGTACCATGACAATAACTACAGTGCATCATCAACCTTTTTAAAACATTTTTGCATCACCCCATCTACTTCAACTTCAGAAGTAAACATTTCATAGGGACGTACCCACGTACCAAAATCATCATAGAGTGTTTTATACACCACCATCCACTCTTCAGTCTCTGAGTGTCGTGCAGTATCTAGTACCTCATACATAGGACCTTTATAGTGTTGGTATTTTCCTTTTTCTAATTCCATCTGTTACGCCTTAAAGTTTTTAGCCATTGTAGCTAAACTAACACAACAGCCACACACTCATTCATTTGTCATTCACACAAAACTGCTATCATAGTCTTATATAGGAGGATTACATGCAAAAATGGAGCTTTAATTTTAGACTTTGGCACTGGGTCCACGCCATAGTGATTCTAGGACTTTTAGGGACTGTTTTTTTACGTAAAACATTTTTATCTTGGAGAACAAACTCTGAACTTCTCACGCAAAAATTAACAGAGATAGACATTTCTGTTACAGAGGCACAAGCCAAAGTTCTTGCTAAAGCCATACGTGCACCAATGTGGGAGTGGCATATCTTTTTGGGTTATGCTTTAGCTGCCCTTCTTATATGGAGAATTGCACTCTTTTTTACAAAAAGTGGAAAACAAAATTACCAAGACTTTTCAAGAGAAACCTTTCATAAAAAACTGGTCAAACTTAGCTACTTAGCCCTCTATACTGTACTCACATTTATGGCTATCTCTGGGCTTGTCATTCATTTCTATGAAGTATTAACCCTCACTAAAGAGACAGCCCATGACATAAAGGAGATACATGAACTGGTCTACAATGCCGTGTTAATTTTTGTACCTTTACATATCATGGGTGTATTGCTAGCTGAAAACAAAGATGAAAAAGGCATTGTATCAGATATGATCAATGGTGGGAAGTCGGGGTAAAGGTACCCTGACCTACACGGAATAATACGTTGCTTTAGAGTGATGCACAACCAAAGCCGTAGTACTCTGTTCTGGGTGAATTTGGAAGGTCTCTGAGAGTTCTATACCAAATTCTTCAGGCTTGAGTAAATCAAATATTAATCTACTTTGCTCCAAGTCTGGACAGGCTGGGTAACCAAATGAATACCTAGCTCCATGGTAACGGTTCATACGTACATCACGCAATGAGCCACCTTCTTTGTCTGCAATGTTTAAGTCTAGACGTATTTGTTTATGTGCCACTTCTGCAAGCGCTTCTGCAAGTTCTACAGAGAAACCATGTACCATGTTGTACTCAAGGTATTTACCTGCATCATAAAGCTCTTTTTCATAGGCAGAAAATTTAGAACCAGCAGACACACACGTTAAAGGTAAGACGTCATGTCTATCATGGTGAAAGAAGTCAGAAAGTGCACGATGCGGTTTACGACCTTGTCTTGGAAAAGAGAAAGTACCTACCGCTCTACCTATGACTTTGTCTAAAGGTTCGCTGTTTGCATTGGCATCTACATTCCAACCCTCACCCTCATCAAAAATGTATAACTCTTGATCTTCTGTACGTACAGGATAATAGCCATAAATGATAGTCGGTTCAAACAAGTCTTTCTCAATAAACTCACGTTTTAAACGCTCATATGCAGGGTAAACAGTCTCATCAAGAAGTTTTTGATACGCCTCTTTTGTCATACCTTTTGACTTGTATCCCCAGTGAAATTTAATCACAGTGCGTTGATTGACCCAGTTAAAAATCATATCTAAATCTAAGTCCTCTTTTTGAAGAACACGACGTCCCCAAAAAGGAGGTGTAGGAACCGCTTGGGCTTCTGGCATTTTCAACTCAGCAAAAGGAGGAATAACAATCTCTTTTTTAACCTTTTCAACACGTTCTTTCATATCTCCAGCCATACGCGTATCAAGTTCAGCCTCTTCACCATTGGCTAGGGCATCATTATATTTTTCCAAACGTGTCATAGCGATAACCCCATCAAAGGCATCTCTACAGTAAAAGATTGGGCCTTTATAGATAGGTCGACAGAAGTCATCAACAAAGGCACGTGTAAGTGCTGCACCCCCAAGTAAAATAGGTATATCCATATCCATCTCAGCCATCGTCTCAAGATTTTCTCTCATGACTGCTGTTGATTTAACCAACAACCCTGACATACCCAAAGCTTGAATCGATTGTTTTTCAATCACTTCTAAGTACTCTTCAAGATGGGTTTTAATTCCCACATTTACCACTTTAAATCCATTGTTTGAAAGGATGATATCTACAAGGTTTTTACCCACATCATGTACATCCCCTTTCACCGTACCAATAACCAGTGTTGTGTCAGTTGCTTTTTCTTGCTTTGTCAAATAAGGGTTCAAATAATCTACTGTGGTTTTCATAGTCTCTGCAGACTGAAGTACAAAGGGCAATTGCATTTGCCCTGAACCAAAAAGTTCTCCAACAATTTTCATAGCATCAATGAGGATTTCATTCACGATTGTATCTGCGGGTATGTGCGCTCTTGCAGATTCTACAAGAGGGATCATACGTTCTTTGTCTCCATCCATAAGCAGTCTGGTGATTTTTTCTTCATCAGACATCGCTTCATACTCTTCATCTGCTTTTTCTGTGTCCACTTCAGCATTTGAAAAATGATCTATAAATTTAAAGAGAGAGTCTTTGTCCGGTGTAAAAAGTAACTCTTCACAAATAGCAATGTCCTCTTCTGTCATTTTGGCCAGAGGGATGATGTGTTTTACGTTAATAATAACCGAAGTCATACCCGCTTTAATACAGTGATGTAAGAAGACTGAGTTTAGGTAAAAACGTGCTGTTTTTTCAAGCCCAAAAGAGATGTTTGAAAGCCCTAAAGTGGTTCCCACTTCAGGGTAAATTTCATGTATCTCTTTAATAGCTTGGTAGGCATTTAGACCTGCAAGTCTATCTTCTTCTTCTCCTGTACCTACAGTAAAAGCAAGCATATCAAACATAATATTTTTAGGCTCTAAACCATGCACATTTACTGCAAGTTCATACATGCGTTTAGCAATGCTAACTTTACCCTCTTTACTTCTAGCCATTCCCTCTTCATCAATCACCAAACAAACAAGCACGGTACCATACTTTTTAGCCAAACGACAGTAGGTTGCAAAATTCTCTTCACCATCTTCAAGGTTCGTTGAGTTTATAATAGGTTTTCCACCAATACACTTTAAACCCTCTTCAATGGTATTAGGTCGTGTTGCATCTGGCATGAGTGGAAGAGGAATTTTTTGGTTATAAAGCTCCATCACTGCTCTCATATCTTTGGCACCATCACGCCCTGCAAACTCAACGTTTACATCTAACATGTGTGCACCATCACGTACTTGCGCTTGTCCTACAGTCAGTGTGCCATCATAGTCTGATGCTAAGATCAGTTCTCTAAAGGCTTTTGAGCCTGTGGCATTGGAACGTTCACCAATGAGTAGAGGTGCAGGTTCTTGAAAAAGTTCTAGCGTGTTAAAAAGTGAGGCAACAGAAGGTGCTAACACCCCTGATGGTTTCTTAGGGGTAAGTACTTCTACTGCTTTTTTCAGTGCTTGAATGTGCTGAGGCGTTGTACCACAACAACCACCCAAAAAGCTCACGCCATCAAAAGCTGTAAACTCTAACTGTTTTGCAACAAATTCATCTGGTCCCATTGGGTAATAGGTGTAGCCACCTCTGTTTTGTGGCAAACCTGCATTGGCATGTACAGAGATAGGAATAGCACACAGTTCTGACAAGGTCTTTAAATGTTTTTTTACTTGGTCAGGCCCAGTTCCACAGTTAAAGCCTAAAGACAAAATGTCAAAAGGTTCCATAATAGTCACAATCGTCTCAGCATTCGTTCCAATAAGCATAGAACCTGAAAGTTCAATCGTCACAGAAACCATGATAGGTAAGTCTACACCTCTGTCACTATTGGCATCTTGACAGGCATGTAAAGCTGCTTTTATCTGTAGAGGGTCTTGACAGGTTTCGAGTAAAAAGATATCACAACCCCCATCAATCAGACCTTCTGCACAAAGTTTGTACCCTTCATAGAGTTCATCATAGTGGATATGCCCAAGACTTGGAAGTTTTGTTCCAGGTCCAATAGAGCCCAATACAAACTTAGGTGATTCTTCTGTGCCGTACTCATCACAAATCTCTTTTACAAGTACTGCACCTTTTTTAGAAAGCTCGTACGCACGTTCACCCATTTGGTATTCATCGAGTACCCAAGGCATGGTTCCAAAGGTATTGGTTTTAATGAGGTCAGCGCCAGCCATGGCATAACGTTTGTGTATACGTTTAATGAGTTCAGGTGCTGTGTCAATGAGCAATTCATTACAGCCCTCTTGGTCGATACCTTTACCATCTATCCAAGCTTCTGCAGGTACATCAAGGTCTTGAATTTGTGTACCCATCGCACCATCGATGACTAAAATACGTTTTTCTAAAAGTGATTGAATATTTTCTTTAATGGACACAGATAATCCTATATAATATATTATAACCCTCTGATTAACCTAGACGTTCACAACATCACTAGCTTTTGTCTAGGCTAGGCACTCTTTTGAAGTCCTAGCCTTAGCTAAGTCGAGAAAGAGTAACAACGCATAGGCGAAAGCTAGTGATGCCCAAAGGGTGGGCTTTGCAAACGTAATCTTGCACAAGATATTTACTTCGTCTTAACTATGGCTAGGACTTATAAATCTCTTGCACAATCTCACATTTGCAAAACCCATTGTGAATAGCTAGGTTAATCAGAGGGTTCAATTAATCTTATTACGCGTATTTTACAATATTACGGCTTTAGAGATACTATTGACTCTTGTACTTCCCTAAAATCTATACCCAAAATAAACAAAGAGAAAACCTGTAGTGTCTAAGTCTTTATATTTAATGCCTGGTGCATAGACTAAATTCAGAGAAAAATCTTCATAATAAAAATTGAGTGTTGGACCAAAACCACCTGTAAGTCCGTAACCTCCATCTTCTCTGCTTAAGTCTGTATCATCATAGATCTTTTTGATACCAATAAAGCCACTTAAGCCAATAGAAGTATCTATCACTCCTGTATCAAAACGATAGGCATGTCCAAAGCCTATAGCCAATTGAGGATTGTCAAAAGAGTCATTAAAGACTAAGACATTGGTTGCAAAATACAAAGTTTCATAATCTTCAAAAAAAGTATATTCATACCCTGCCCCATAATTAAATGCATTATATTTTACATCAAAACGATCTGTACTATGCTCATGGATGGTAAACCCTGTTAAGAGTACCTTTTGTTCATTCCCGAATAGCAATAGCGGTAGTAAAAAGAGCAGCAAATATCTCATAGTTTTCCTTATTTAGACATATCGTAAACAGTGTTGAGAGATTTCTCAGGAGAGAGAACAAACATATTATTTTTATCCCAAACATAGCCACTTAAGACAGAAATAATTTTTTCTTCTATACTTTTTGATTTTGGTTTTTTTGAGAAAAAGATACTTTGTAGTCTACCATCGTACCACGCTTCAACATATGCTCTAAAGACATTAATACCCAACATCATATGGTCTTCGTATTCACTTTGCCAATCCACAGTTCTACCTGAAAACTCTTCTATAATTAACTCTGCTGCCTTAGCACCAGACTCCAGTGCCAAAGTTACACCTGAAGAAAAAACTGGGTCTAAAAATTCTGTGGCATTGCCTACCATGACAAAGTTTTCACCAAACATTCTCTTTACATTAGAAGAGTAACCCCCAATGTATCCTACCGTGTTGATTTTCTCTGCTTGGGCATAACGCTTGATTGCCTGAGGATTTGCAGAAAGTACCTGGTCTAAAAAATCCTCTTGGGAAAGATTAAAAGAGTCATAATATGCCTTTGAACAGACAATTCCCACAGACATTTCTTTTGCACTTAAAGGAATGTTCCAAATCCACGCTTCGTTGTTACCCACAGTGTCTACATAAATGTATCCTCCCGTGCCATCTGTAGCACGTAAATCATTTTTCATACGACAAAAAATGGCATTACGTAACTGCATAGAAGAGTCGGTATTTAAGTCTAAAAGACGCGGTAAGACACGCCCATAACCCGATGCATCTATGACTTTTTTGGCTTGAAACTTTTTCTCTAAACCTTCTTTAGTCACTACAGTGATGCTATTGTTTACTTCATCATAGGCAGTAACTTCTGCTTCCATTGTCACTTTTACACCCAATTTTTCTGCTTCTACTAAAAGAAGATGATCAAAAATTTCTCTGCGTACTTGAAAAGAACTATTGTGTTTTTGACCCATATTCTTTTTAAAATCAACCACAGAGATATTGGCATCTTCATCTTCAAAGACAACGCCACCTTTAAATTGGAAACCTGCTTCTTCTACCACGTGAAGTAAACCTGCTTCATCAAGTATTTCATTACAACGGGGGAGTAAAGACTCACCAATTACAAAACGAGGGAAAGCTACTTTTTCCACAAGTTGCACATCATACCCTGCCCTAGCAAGTTTCACAGCAGCAATAGACCCCGCAGGCCCACCCCCAATAATAAACACATCACATTTTGTCATACATTACTCTTTAATTCTCTCTCTAGTAAAGAGAAAAGATTTTAATTTTTTCTATTTTACCTTGTATCACATAAATCGCTCTCATAAATTTAGCTAAAATACATCTATGAATGAAACAGAATTTTATACAAAACTTTTGGCTTTACCCAATGGTGCC
>WTAE01000152.1 GCA_013139765.1 Sulfurovum sp. | reverse complement strand
CCTGCAATTTTTAAAATGAGTTTGGCACGTAATCTTTTCCCATGAGGAAGCTGGGTATAGAGTTTTGTAACCTCTGCATCATTTAAGTCTGCAACAAATTGTTCTATCTTTCTTTCTACTGCTTCTAGCACTCTATGCATCCTATAGTTAATTTGTTTTTAAAGTAAATTTTCAATTCAATTATTATAGCTAACTAAGGTTAAGAGAGTCTCTAACCCTGATTAATTAAAATCAGGTTTTGGTGTTTTATCTGTACTTGCTGGTAATTGTGGATACGTAATCTCAGGTTTACGTCCTTCTAACGCGCCAAAGAATGTCACAATTTTTCCTGCATCTTCGTCTGAAATCTTAATGCCTAGTTGCGTAGACCCCATCTCTTTTACTGCATCAGCTAAGTTCCAAATGGCACCATTATGAAAATACGGTGCTGTCTCTGTAATGTTTCTAAGCGTTGGTGTTTTCACCATACCCTGTGCATTTCCTTTAAAGTCACCCACAGAGGCAAACTTATACTTTCCGGCTAGTTCAAAAGGTTGCATTGTTCCACCCAAAGCAATGCCTGTATGACAAGAGGTACATCCTTTGTCTATAAACATTTTAAGACCTTCTTTCTCTTGCTTTGTGAGTGCATCTTCTTTACCATGTAAGTAGTCATCAAAACGTGAAGGTGTCACCAAGGTACGTTCAAAAATTCCGATGGTTGCGGTGATGGTTTCAAAATCAACTTTCACATCTTTACCATACGCATCTTTAAACGCTTCTACATACGCGGGAATAGAGTTGATTCTCTCAACGACAAGTGACTTTGGTGCAGCCATTTCTGGTGTCGCTTGCATTGGCCCTTGAGCTTGGTCTTCTAGGTGTGGACTTCTTCCATCCCAAAACTGCGACTTAAAAAAGACTGCATTATATACTGTAGGTGAATTCAAGTGATGTGGGTTTGCCGTCCATTTGTGCCCTACTGCTGCAGCGACACCATCTACACCACCAAGTCCTAAGTTATGACAAGTGTTACAAGAGATAATCCCTGACTTTGAGAGTCTTGGTTCAAAATAGAGTTTTTTACCCAAGTCCACTTTTTTATCTGTGATAGTCCCGTTGGGGTCTATCAGTTTTAAAAGTGCTTTGTCATCTGTAGGGATTGCTATTAGCCCTGTGTTCTTGGCTTTTTCAAGTAAAGGGCTAGCCGCCAATAGTAAAGTAGAAGCCAAAACACTGAGGCTTAAAGTATGGAATAATTTCATCATTTTCTCCTGGATTTTATAGATTGTTTTTAGTATAACAAAATGTCTCTTAAATGGCTAGAATAGGGTATCTGTCTTTAAGCCAAGTTATCGTATTCTTAAAATATATTTTACATAAAAAGGAAAAAAGATGAATAGAAGAAATGCCTTAAAAATTGCAGGTCTTGCAACATTAGTAGCTACGGTAGCAGTAGAAGCAAAAATGTCTGTAGAGCAAATGAACCGCACAAAAATGAGTCCAAAAGACCCTAAAAACATGACAAAAGCAGAGCTTAAACATACGCCACAAATCACGCTAAAAGAGAAAGATGCAAACGGATATACGCAAATAGAGATCACTGTAGGTCAAGAAGGTATCATCCACCCTAGTACAAAAGAGCACTGGATTGACTTTATAGAACTTTATGCCGATGATGTGCTTGTAGGTAAAAGTACTTTAGAGCCAGAAATTTCACGTGGTGCTGCTTCATTTTCTGTAAAAATTGACACGGTTAAAACACTTAAAGCCACAGCAGGGTGTAATCTACATGGCATTTGGAGCAGCACTCTTAAAGTCTAACAACACTAATGCAAGCATTTAACTAACGTGCTTGCGCTTTATATTCTGTTTTTCCTGCCGACCAAATGTGGTAACGTACTTCATAGCCTTGAGGTGCGTAGACCACCAATGGCAAACGGCTGTTGTACCTGCGCAAGATGTCATGAAAAGCAATAAACCCTTGTTCTTTTGGCTCTTGGCACATCATCATGGTACTCATACCGGCATTGATATTGTCCACTTCTAGGTAGCTATACCCCCAACCTTTTACTGTTTTCTTTTTAATGTCAGCAAATAGCTGTTTATGGTTACAGTCTACCCAGTCCATTTTCCCAATAGACAAAGCAATTTTATGGGCATAGTCATTGTCCGTTTTAGGTACCTCAATGACATGTCTGACATACCCCTCTTTGGCTTGAGGAAACATGTGAATATTGTCTTTTTCACTCTCTTGTGCTTGAAGCATAGCCACAGAACAACATAGTGCCAAACCTAGAAATATATTTTTCATTTTTATTCTCCTGAGGGTTTTAATCACACACTATAACATTTGAAATATCGTTTAGGTTAATGGCCTTATTCAGGCTTTAGTCTTTAACCTTGTAAAGAACCGCATACATTAACGGCACGTAGTAAAGGTTAAGTATCGTAGCCCAGGCAATACCAAAACCAAGGGAGATGGCCATCGGTTGTAAGATGAGTGCTTGGCCTGAGGCAAAGAACATTAAGGAAGAGAGTCCCAACACGGTGGTCACAGACGTCAGTAAGATAGGTCTTAACCTCATCCCTGCTTTGTGGTGCATTTCATCGTAGTTTTTACTGCCACGTATAAACGAGAGCATAATAAGCCCATCATTCACCACCACCCCTGCAAGACCAATAATCCCCATCATCCCTGGCATGGTCATATGAATACCCATAAGTTTTGTCCCAAGTAAGGCACCAAAGACGGAGAGCGGGATGGTACTTAAGATGATGAGTGGAAGGACTAGAGAGTTAAACATCCATACCAAAGTAATGAAGATGAGGAACATGGCGATAATCATCGCTTGGGTCATCTCCTTTTTCACTTTAGTACTCTCTTTTTCTGCCCCTTTAATGATGACTTTCACACCAGACTCTTCTATCTTTTTTAAGCGTGGTTTTAACGCTTTCATCACTTCTTCTGGTGTAATGACAGACGCGTCAACAGCAGCAAACAATGAACGTACCTTGTCCCCATCTTCTTTAAAGATTTTGACAAAAGACTTTTGAAAGGTAAAGTCACAGATATCAGAGAGTTTTATCACTTTTGTTTTGTCTGGCGTAGTGAGTTTAAAGTTGGAGATCATGCTACTGTCACGTTTGTATACATCTTCTATACGTATACGAAGCAGCCCTTTTTCATTAAACATTTTGGCATACTCTGCTTTTAAAAATGCCCCCTTAAGTACAGAAATAACATAGGGTTCAGTAAAGCCTAGCTGTTGACCATACTCGTTGACACGAAGTTTAAGTTCACGCTCTCCTTCGTTTGCATTGTCGGAGATGTCAGACACCCCTGCTCTTGTGCTAAGATTGGCTTCAATCGATTTCATCGCCTCCAACGTTTTAGCCGGATTGAGGTGAGAAAAACCTATCTCAATGTCGTTTCCAACCAGTCCTGTTTGTTGCACATAGACGTTAAACTCTTCAAAGACTTTTTGACCATTTATCTCCATCTTTTTAAAGGCTTGTACCACATCTCTGTCTACCTCTTTTGAAATGGTTTGAGAGAGCTTTTGTCTTACCATGTCAGAGTCATCATACTCTAAAGAGAAGACAGGGTTAATGTAGCGGTCAAAGAAGTTTTCCGGTGCTTTTTCATGTAAGTTAATAAAAATTTGAAAAAGGTTGTTCCCCGTTTCAAAACTCTGATCTTTGTTGAACTTAAAACCAATGACCGAAGTCACAGAATCAACCGCATTTTTGTCTAAAGTCTTGAGTAATGCCTCTTCAATTTGTGTCACATACTTTTCTGTGTCTTTTAACTCATTGTTAATGTTTACTTTCCCATTCATGTAAACTTGTTGGGCATCAAACTCTGGAAAAAGTTGAAACTTTGTAAATGCAGAAATGAGCATAGTCGCCCCAATAATACTTCCTAACATCAGCGCCAATGAACGTTTTTTGTTCTCCAGTAACCGTCCCAAAACCTTTTCGTAAAAAGCAATCCAACGTTTCCAAAAACTCACATCTTTTTCGTCTATAATGGCTGTACCCATGGAAAAAAACTCTTTGGCATGTAAAGGTAAAAAGTAAAAGGCTTCAAACAAAGAAGAGAGCAGTAGAATGGAAATCATGACAGGCAGTACTTGCATGAACATTCCCATTTTTCCAGACATAATGAGCAGAGGTAAAAATGCAAACACGGTGGTAAGTGTCGCTGTAAGCACCGCAGGGAACATTTCTAAAGAACCTTCAATGGCTGCTTCTCTAGGACTTTTACCCATTTCCATATGACGGTAAATGTTTTCAGCCACAACAATGGCTTCATCTACCAGCATTCCCAAGGCAATCAACATCCCCAAAAGACTTAACATATTGAGACTGTAGCCTATAAGGTCTGCTGCGATAATGGTAATCATAAAACTCGCAGGTATCCCAATAGCCACGACCAAAGCAATACGGAAATTCACCGATAATACCAGTGCAAGTGCTACTAAAATGAGTCCAAAGAGGATGTTTGAAGAGACCAGGTTCAAACGGTTTTTAATCCAGATAGAAGTGTCTGTGTACGCAATAAAGTCAATGTTCTCATATTTTTTGGAAAACTCTGTAAGCTCTGCACGTATCTCTTTACTTAGCGCAATGGCATTTCCATCTCTGTTTTTATTGATGTTTAAAGAGATATTTTCTTTGCCGTTAAAGTGCGAAACTTGTAAAGCATCTTCAAGGCCAAGATAGACAGAAGCAATGTCAGAAAGACGTACACGTTTGTCACCTACAGTTAGTAAAATGTTACCCAAAGCCTCTTCACTTTTTTCACCATTAATAGTGGAGATATAGAGGTGATCTCCTTGACCATCGAGTGTTCCTGCGGGAAAAATAGACGCAATGTTTCCAATAGCTTGATAGACTGCTGTCTTTTCCAAACCATAGGCATCTAACTTCTTTTGATTGATGGTGATGAGTACTTCTTCATCTGCATCCCCACGGATGTCAATACCTGAAAGGTTTTCAATCAGTGCCAGTTTACCTTTGAGGTCATTGGCCGCATCAATGAGTGCAGATTTATCAACATCACCAGAGATGGCAACCAGTAACACAGGGTAGTCATGTACTGCAATGCGAGCGACTGGTTCATCCATGTCTCCAGGGAGGTCTCGTCTCGTGTTAGAGATGATGTCTTTCACATCGGAGAGTACCATTTGGGTGTCGTTACCTGTTTTGATGTCAGCTTGTATGATGAAAGAACCATTTTGAATGGTGGTATAAATGGTGTCAATCTCAGAGACCCCTTTTAAACCATCTTCAATAGTCCCTACTACCATTTTGTCCAAGACATCTGCAGAAGCACCTACATACGCACCTGAAATGGAGATTTTATCTAACTGTGAAGCAGGGAAAATCTCTTTTGCAATGTTTTGATAAGCAAACACAGAAAGTAGCAACATAAAAACCATCAAAATGTGATTGATGATGGGTTTGTCTACTGCAAAGGTAACAAAACTACGAACACTCATCTCTTACTCATTCTCTTGGATATTAAAAATAGTATCTGTCACATTATTTTTAAACTTCAAGGCTTCTACTCCCTGTTCCAGCATCACTTTTTCAGCTTTTAAAATGGAAACTTCTCTTATCATGCGATTCACCACTTTAGACTCATAATAAATTTGATTGGACAAATAAATTTTGATACTGGTTAAAATCAGCACAATCACCACAGTCATGAGTATGACCGAAATCATGCCAAAAGTAATACCATTCTCTTTGGCTATTTTTTTATTACCCGTCTTTTTAACTGGCATCAGTGTTAAACCTAAACGATCTTAGTTTTGCAGAACGGCTACGTGGGTTGATTTTAAGTTCTGCTTTTGTAGCAGTGACCGGTTTGCCGGAGAGTGCTTTACCTAAAGCATGGTTTTTCCCACAGGTACAACGCATGGCTTGGGGGTCACAAATACAATTTTTTGCCCATTTCTTAAAACGGTTTTTAACCAAACGGTCTTCTAAAGAGTGAAAAGAGATAAGTGAAAGTACTTCACCTTTGTTGTGACTTTTCTCTAACGCATCCAAGAGTCCTTCAATTTCACCCAGTTCATTGTTCACTTCTATACGTATGGCTTGAAACATCAGTGTGGCCGGGTGTATCTTTCCTCCCGGGGGGATGACAGTTTTAGCGATTTCTGAGAGTTCTTTTGCAGAAGAGATGGGTGCTTTTGCACGTGCTTCTACCACTGCGCCTGCCAATTTACGGTAAGAACGTACTTCGCCGTATGCATCAAAAATATACTCTAACTTATCTTTTGGGTATTCATTGACCACTTCATAGGCAGAGAGAGCAGCAGAAGCATCCATACGCATGTCTAAAGTCTCAGAGTTGAAAGAGAAACCTCTCTCCATTTTGTCAAGTTGTAAAGAAGAGACACCAAAGTCTGCTAAAACTGCTTTAATCGGTGTCTCTTTCAAAGTAGGAAAGACAGTGGCAAACGTACCTTTATAAAGTGTACTACGTCCAACAAAAGGTTCTAAACGTTTTTTAGAGAAGGCCAAGGCTTCATCATCTCTGTCAATACCAATATGTTTTAAGTCATCATACTTCATCAACATTTCAGAGCTATGCCCTGCATACCCTAAAGTACAGTCCACAAAGTACCCTTCACCCACATTTTCAAAACTTGCTAAGACTTCGTCTAAAAGTACTGGGATATGTGGGGTTTTCATGGGTTTCCTTATAGTAGAAATCATCAAATTCTAATTTCTAATTTCTAATTTCTAATTTAATCGTTATAATAGCAAAATATTCCTAACAAAGGTTTCACCATAATGGACAAGCACCTCATTGAAGATATCAAACACATTTCACTTTCACTCTTTAACAAAAACTTCTTTGGGGTCTATCATGGATCTATCTCTGCAAGGGTCTCTACCCATGGCTTCATCATCAACTCGAAAGATACCATTTTGGATGAAGTCACTGAGGAATCACTTGTCAAGCTTGATTGTCAAAAACGAGATTACCGTTGGTCACTGGCCAACCCTGATGTACATATCCATGAGCATATATATGAAACCATCCCCAATGCAAAATACATCTCTTACACCATGCCTCCTTATGCCACTGCCTATTCACTCAAACATAACAGGGTTATACCAGAAGACTTTTTTGGGAAAAAGATCTTAGGTGAAATAATTGTTTATGATCCTAAAAATCTTGATGACTGGCTAGAACGCGCACCCTATGAGATACCTCAATTTTTTCAAAAACATGATACACACCTCCTTCTTATAAGAGGATTTGGTCTTATCTCTTATGACAGGGATATTACAGAAATGGCCAAAAAAATCTCACTTTTGGAAAACTCATGTAGACTGCTTGCACTCTCAGCAAACCTCTAAAATTACACATATTTATATACATTATAAGAACAGCATATAGGTATAGTGTAAACTTATAGAGTAAGTTATGAAAAATCAACATTGTCAACACTTTACACTTAGAAATTTCCCTTATTGTCAGCTTCCTTTGGTTATACTCTAATACTATACATATTATTGGGCATAACATGAATCAAACAAAAAAACGATTAAGTATTATTAAACTGGCTATTTCAATCACTGACCTAGAGACGATACAACTACAATCACTCAAACTTTCTCCCCTTCAAAGTGATGTACAGATACAAGACATACTCACACTTTTAGCGTCAGATAACTTTGCACAAGCCCAATCACTTATCAGCCATTATATTGAGTATGCTCCGGAAGAAGTGGTTCAAAGAACCCATATCAATGTATCTCAAGGCGTATCTGTTGAAGACCAAGCCATTATAGATGAGTTCAATCTCATTGTCACAAATGCCCCAGAAGCTAGCGCTAAAAATGAAGAAGTTGACATCAATGACTTCCTCTCTTATATTCCAGAACCTGAAGAAGCGTTAGAACAATCAAATTTAGAAGAAAAAACAGTAGAAGAAGATACCCTTCAAGAAAACAATCAAGCACTTTATGAAGAAGCAACGCATGAACCCAAGCAAGAAGACGAACCCGAAAGTTTAGATGAAATCGTTAAAGAGGAAGAGACTCTTGAAGAAAATGCATATGACCAAACAGAAAATGATGAAATAGACAGTCATCCTGAAGAGAGTAGCACGGACGATAGCTTTTTTGCTTCCAGTGAAGAAACTCCTTCAAACAGCGAAGAGGTCACAGAAGAACAGGAAGATGACTTCTTTAAGCTAGAAACACGTGAAGAAGTTTTTGCAGCAGAAGAAGAGATGATGTTTCAAGAGAAAAAACTTCCTCAAGAGGAAGAGTCTCTTGATGCAGCAGAGGAAGAAGAAACAGAACTAGCAGCTGAGATGGATGCAGACACCCAAGCACTCTTTAGCCATGTAGAAGAAGAGAATTTACAAGAAGACCCTCTCGACGAAGAAAATATGCATACTATCGAAGAATCTTCAGACACAGAGCAAGTAAATGAAGGTCTCAAGCCTTTAGAGTATGAAGCAATGCCACATATTTCACTCAAACTCATGGATATGAAAAGACGTTATCCTGCCATTCAAAAAACCTATGAAAAGTTTGAGAGTATTGAAGATCTGATCCAAAGTATCTCACAAACTGGGTATTCAGAAGCAGAGATACAAGAGGCACTTGAGTCAACAAAAACCCTCATAGCCAATGCACAATATACACAAGCAGCACAACTTTTACTTGTCTGTGCTGCAACAGAATCAAAGTTTGCACAGTTTATGTTAGCAAGAGAACTCTATGTCGGTTCTGTACTGAGCAAAAATGTTTCTGAATCTTTTGCACTCATGTCAACCTTAGCCATAGATGACTACCCAGAAGCACTCTGTGACTTAGGGCAGTTTTATGAAAATGGTATTGCTACAAAAGCAGATGTCACTAAAGCAGAAGAGCTATACAAGGGTGCACTAGATGCTGGCATACAAAGAGCCAACAGACACTATATTCGTATCACAAAAAAGCCAAGAAGTTTTTTTAGTGTGTAGCTTTTTTGGTGCTTAGGGAATATCTTTCCCTAAGCTTTTAAAACCTTTTTTATTCCTTCATACGCCACAGACACCATTTTATCTATCTCTTCATAGGTGATGATATACGGTGGCATAAAATAGAGTATATTCCCTAAAGGTCTTAACAATACCCCTTGTGTTAAGGCATATTCATAAATTTTTAACCCTATACGTTCTGTTGAATCATAGCCTTTAAGTTCTATGGCTGTCACCATACCTTGTTGACGTATAGAGGCTACATTGTCTAAAGAATGGAACTTCTCTAACGCGTCCATGATATAAACTGACTTTTTGGTATTTTCACCTAAAACATCTTCCTCTTCAAAGATTTCCAATGTCGCCAATGCAGCCGCACATGCCAAAGGGTTACCCGTATAAGAGTGTGAGTGTAAAAAAGCTTTATGTTCATTGTAGTCACAATAAAAAGCTTGATACACATCTTCCGTTGTCATCACCACTGAAAGGGGTAAATAGCCCCCTGTTAGCGCTTTAGAGAGTGTCATAAAATCAGGAGAAATGTTTGCATGTTCACAAGCAAACATTTTACCTGTACGTCCAAAACCTGTCATGATTTCATCAGCAATCAAATGTACATCATACATTTTTGTCAACTTTCGTGCACCCACAAGATAGTCTGGGTGATACATATGCATGCCCCCTGCACCTTGAATGAGTGGTTCAACAATGAGTGCCGCAATTTCATCGGACTTTTCTTTTAAGAGTTTTTCTAAACTCTCTAAAGCAACTTCAGCCGCTTCAACACTTTGGTCTTTCGGTACATCCACTTGCATGTTTTGGATGAGCAGTTGCTCATACGTTTCTTTATAGAGAGAGACATCACCCACGGAAAGTGCACCAATGGTTTCCCCATGGTATGAGTTTGACAAAGAAAGAAACACAGGTTTACGTTTGCCATTGTTTAAATGGTAATGATAAGACATCTTTAACGCTGCTTCCACCGCGGAGGAACCATTGTCAACATAAAAAACTTTTTTCAGTTCTTGGGGTGTCATCTTTACAAGTTTATGCGCCAACTCTACGGCAGGTTCATGGGTAAACCCTGCTAAAAGTACATGTTCAAGTGTGTCAAGCTGTGCTTTTATTCTGTCATTAATGCGTGTATTACAGTGTCCAAAAATATTGACCCACCAAGAACTTACCGCATCAATATAAGCATTGTCATCAAAGTCGTAAAGGTAGACACCTTTCCCTGATTTTATAGGAATCAAAGGTAAGGTTTCATGGTCTTTCATTTGTGTGCAGGGGTGCCATATGACTTCCAAGTCACGTTGCATGATTTCATTGTTTTTACTTGTCATCGTTTTCCTTGAGTTTTAACAATTAGTAGGGCTTGCCTAAAAGTTTATTTAGATAAAATATTATACAAATTTTTCGATAGAAGGTAGATGAAGTATGATTACATGGATGCAAAAAAACAATAAATTCCTTATTTGGACTATATGGATCGCAAC
>WTAE01000078.1 GCA_013139765.1 Sulfurovum sp. | reverse complement strand
GAGACTGTAATGCGTGCCTCTTCAATGTTCCAGATGACTTCGTCAAGGTTTGCTCTTAAGTGTTCTTTTTCTAGTATTGCCATGGGGGTCTTATCCTATTAATTATATGCAGCATTTTATGTTTGTTTAATATATGTAATTTTAGCAGAAATAATACTAAAGTATCTAAAGATGAAAGCACTGTTGTGTTTATGTAATTCATTCAATAAAGTGGGCTAAATGCAATGAATTGTTAATGTATTGTACATAATTCATTAATAATTGATTTATATCAAGGGTTTACAGTTCCTTTTTATATAAGATGTCTTTATTAATATTATAATAAGGACAATAAAAATGAAAAAAACAGTATTACTTTCAGTAGTAGCATCAACAATGATTATGGCGGGGGGAGATATCGCTCCAGCACCAGTAGTAGAAACATCTTCTTGGAACTTTAATGGCGAGGCAGTAGTTTATTACCAAACAAACGATATTGGCACTGCTGGTGTAGTTAACCTTGGAACACTTGGAGACTATGATCTTTTTTCACAAGATAGTTCAGCAGCAAATGTGGGTCTTAGACTTTCTGCAGTTAATGCAGACTTATTTGCAGGTATCGGTGCAGGTGTTGAAGTAGTTGGTCTAGGTACACTTGGTCTTCAGAGTGATGTTGTATCTGGTGTGATGCAAACGGGTAATGGTTCACTTAACTCTGGTGCATGGACACAAGGTTACTTAACTTACGGATTTGGTAATACTAGCTTAAAAGTTGGTCGTCAAACACTTCCAAAAGGACTTTCTCCATTTGCTTTCTCTGAAACATGGAACGTATTTCAAAATACATTTGGTGCAGCATTGATTGTAAACACTGATGTTTCAGATACAGCATTGGTATATGCATATGTTGCAAATGCAAATAGCCATGCAGACTTAAGTGACTTTAATGACCTTAATGTTGCTGGTGATGATGGTGTACATATGTTTACTGTTCAAAACAAATCTTTTGAAGGTTTAACGTTAACAGGTACTTGGTATTATGCTCCAGATATGCTTGTAACTGACGATGTGAATATTCTTTGGGCGGATGCTTCTTTTGCTATATCTGACTATACTATTGGTCTACAAGGTGGTACTATTTTAACTGGTGAGCCTGGTCTTGTAGAAGATACAACTTCATTTGGTGCAAAAGTAGCTGCAGACTTTGGTATGTTTGATGCTTATTTGGCATACACAACTGTGGATGAAGGTACAGTGGGTATTGCTAACCTTGCTGGAGGAGGAACACCGTACTCAGAAACTGTACTTTACACACAAATGTTAGCGAATGTACTGGCTGTTTCAAACGACAATGACACTTTTGTTGTAAATGCAGGACTTGATGCACTTGGTGGTAGATTTGGACTTGCTTATGGTTACACAACGGATAACTCAGTTTTCGATGTGGATTATCAAGAAGTGGATGTTAGCTATACAGCAAACATCACAGAATCTATATCTGTTTTAGCAGCTTACATCTACTCAGATCTTGATATTGCAGGACCAAGTTCAGCAAACACACTTCGTTTCTGGGCAAGATATAACTTCTAAAAACTACTTCTCTAAGTAGCCTTTACTTTAGAGTCAAGACCCTGTCTTGGCTCTGTCTTCTTTCTTTTATTTCACCAACTCTAATCACTTATACAATTACATTTTTTCACTCTTATATTTTTTCTCTATACTGTTGAGGAAATATAATCTTACTACCCTAATAGGGCAGTATACTTCTTTAATAAGGCATCATATACGGTATATTATCCTATGAGTCTATTGATATCGTTATAAAGGCCTAAGAGCATGAGTGAGAGTAGCATTGCCCAACCTACCATTGTGATGTACATCATCGCTTTTTCTGAAGCCGTTTTACCTGTAAGCATTTCATAAAGGTTAAACATAATATGACCACCATCAAGTGCAGGGATAGGGAGTAGGTTGAGTACACCTAAGTTTACTGAGATGAGTGCGGTAAAAAAGAAAAGTGCTAAGATACCTGCAGAAGAGGCTTCTGCCGTGACATCCACAATGGTAATAATACCACCTAGTTTGTCAGCACCTACCACACCTGTGATAAGTTTCTGCACCGATTGTACAATGAGTAGAGAAGCTTTTTTGGTCTCTTCCCAAGCATAGTCTAAACCATCTATCAATCCAAAGTGTACTGTGGTTTGTTTTCCTGAAGGTGTAATCCCGATAATACGTCTTGTTATAGGTTCTCCAAAGATATTTTTGTCTTCAATCACTTTTGGCTTAAGTTCTAAAGTCAGGAGTTTCTTTTCACGTTCAACAATGAGTGTGAGTGAGCCTTTACTTCCATTGATTTGTTCTCCAATGTTTTCCCAATACTTTAGATTTACTCCATTGATTTGCATGAGGTGGTCATCTTTTTTCAGTCCTGCTTTGGCAGCAGGGGACTCTAGTGTAACTTTACCTACATAAGGAAGAAGTTTTGGTACACCAATGTTTGCAATGGCAAAGTAGAGTAAAAATGCCAAAAGAAAGTTTGCAAATGGGCCTGCAAGTAAAATAATAATACGTTGCCAAGGTTTTTTTGCATTATAAGAGTCTTCATCGTAAGAGACATTGTTAGGATCAGTGTCGTCTTGGCCCTTCATTTTTACATAGCCACCTAGAGGTATAGCAGAGATGGACCATTGTGTTTTTCCAATGGTACGTGAATAGAGTTTTTTACCAAAACCGATGCTAAATACATCTACTTGCACACCAAAATAACGTGCAGCAGTAAAGTGACCTAACTCGTGAAAGAAGATAAGTACAGATAAAACGAGGATTGCAACTAAGATGCCCATGGAATTCCTAAGTATTAATATGGGCAATTATAGCTAAGTGTTGTAAATAATTAAAAGGTTAATGGGTTTTTTTGATAAAATAGAGATATAAACGTAAGAATGGGAAAAAAGATAAACTATGAATGAAACAGAAAAAGAATATAAAAATGAAGAAGATTTACTTGACGATTATTTTGGAACAGAAGACCAAGAAGAAAAAAGTGAAATAGAGCCTACAATTGAAGAAAAAGAAGAAGAACGTACGGAAGATTTAGATGCTTACCAAGACAACTTCCCAAAAGATAAAAAAGTAAAACGTCATACACGTGCTGTAAAGATGGTTTCAGAAGCTAAGGCCTTTGTCTCTGAAGCGGATGAACACATAGAGTCGAGTAAACTCTTGCTTGAGTCGGACTTAGATACCTATGTTAAAGCGAAGCAAGATTTGTATGATAATGGGTTAACTGCGTGTATTTCTGGGCTTAAAAAGGTTGGTGCGACAGTTTCACCTAATCTTTCGAAAGCAAAGGATGCTACAGCCTCTAATGGACATGATACCATCAAAAAAATGCAAATTAAGGGTGTTTTCCGCTCTAAGTTTGCAAGTTTTCTTTATGCACTGGTCTTTGGACTACTGTCTGCATTGGGATTTCTCTATATGGCGACAAAAGCTTTAGGTATGTCAGAGGAGAATACACACCGTTCATTAGGTGAAAACTTTGATCATATCATGACATGGTTTTCAACGTTGATTGGCATGGAAAGTATGACTATTGGTATGGTTGTATATTTAACTTCGGTAGTACTTGTGACGTATATTGCTTATCTTTTACGTATTTTATATAAATCTAATTCAAATTTACATTTTGCTGCCAAACAACTTGCCGAGGCAGAACTTTTTAATGAAATTCAACAAGATGAAAAATACAAATTAGATCAAATTGATACGCATGTAAAAGAGTGTATCGCATTGTTTGAAAAATATGCTGTCTTTTGTAATGAACAGCAAGGAACACTGCAAAGAATTCTTTATGTAGAAGGTGAGAAAGAAGATTCTTCTGAGTACAACAGGCGTTCATCACGGGAGATACAAAGAACAGAGATGTTAGTTGAACATATCTTGGCGTTACTTTCAGAGCCCGTTGCGAAAGAGAGTCAGCTTTCACAAAAGTCCGTACACTTATTATTGGATGCGCGTGAACATCTAGATAAAGTGATTGAAAGACTTTATCGAGTTAGAAGAGATGATACGCCTAGAAGTTAGTTAATGGTGTGCTCTTCACCTACAATAGAATAACCTTCTCAACTACGCAAATACACGCGTCATAGCACAACACCACACTACCAAGAAAACATAACCTTTTCAATGTGTACAATAGCAGATTAAAAATAATAATTACTAGACTTAATGAGCTAGAAGTGTACTTTGACAGTAGGTTTTGGTTCCCCCAAACGTCAAGACTAAGTTGTGATATGTGTAGATTTCAGAGTGTGATTAAAGTTAGCGTTTGTTTAGGCGTTTGGTAAGACCAAACCTACGGAAATTTACCTATGAAATATATGATAGTATTGAAAATATTTGATTGTTAAAAAAAGAGTAAGAAAAAATTGGAAGATTGTGACCTAAGATTAGGTCTAAAAAAGGGAAACACGCTCTCCAAAGGAGAGGGTGTTGAAAGTTTTAATCTGTTGATTAAAATTTGTAAGTTGCGATTAACTCAAGAGCATCTACATTTTCAGTATCACCAAGTAAGTTTGCATTACCAGTATAACCGTAGTTAGTGTTAGTATAGATTGCATCTACAGAGATACAGTTAGTGATGTCATATCCTAAGATAACATCAATTTCTTGACCATTATCAAAATCAATGATGTCATTGTTGTCATATTCGTAGTATGCGTAAGAAGCTGATGCTCTAACATCCCATAAAGTTGTTGAAGCTTCAACTTTGAAGTTGTCACCGATAGAAAGGCTTGTATTTGAATTCCATGAAGATGTGTAAAGGTTATCCATTGCTCCAACAAAACCAACTACATTGTCTGAAACATTTACATAAGCAGCCATTAACTCTACTGAACCAAGTGTTGCTGTAGCTTTGATACCGTATGCATCTGAAGCATCTACAGATAATCCAGCAGGAGTATTAGAATAGTCAGTATTTACATACATTGCATCAAGAGCAAATGAACCAAAGTTATAACCAGCATCTACATAGACTTGTGTATAAGCTTCTGGACGAATTGCAAAACCTGCATCAATATTGTAGTACCAAATACTAGCTTTAAGTGCATCGTTGTTGTATGCTGCACTTACAGTCCAGTTGTCACCATCACTTGCATCTGATAAGTTAACCCATGTATCATCAAGGTTATTTGGTCTCCACTCTTCCACATATGAAGCGATGAATGTAACATTTTCAATTGAAGTGTTTACTAAAGTATAAGCTTCAAATGAACCTGGTGCTAATAACCAGTCAAATCCACTTAACATTGGTGTGTTTAAAAGTTGACGACCAAGTACAAATGTAGTGTCACCAAAAGTTGCAGTGATGTTTGCTACGTTAATGAATGCACCAGCATCTTTTCTATCAATGCTTAAAGGAGCGATAGCAGCATTAATAGCATCAACACCTGTTGATTCAAATCCATTAATAGCACTGTGTCCATTCATAGTGTTTAAGTAACCTACAGCTGAAACATTTGCTGTGATACCATCATAAATTTTGTGTGAAACATCTAAAGTTACAGCTAAACCTAAGTCTGAGCTGTCTGCTTCAAACATACTTCTATTGTTTCCTCTGTAAGAAAGACCTTGATTGTTTGTAAAGTAGTAAGCTTGTGCTTTACCGTTAATTGTTGTGTCTGCATTACATGCTTCTACTACTGGTTCTACTGGAGCAATATCTCCACCTGCGAATGCTGCTGTCATAGCCATTGCAGCTACCAAACTTAATTTTGTCATTTTCATTTTTCGTCCTTGTTTTGTTAAATGTAAATGGATTGTATCACAAAGTTAATGAATGATTAATGAAAGAGGTGATTAAATTTTAATCAATTGGATAAATATTAGTTTAGGGAAGTCTTTTTAAAGAAGTCTCTTACGTACTCATACCCAGAGTAGAGTGTGAGTGCAACGGAAATCCAGAGTAGGAGTGTTGCGCCTGGCCAGTTCATGAGTAAGAAACCAATGGCAACCATTTGTACGACAGTTTTTACTTTACCCATCCATGAAGCAGAAATATCAATGCCTTCTGCCACCGCTGAAACGCGCAAACCTGTGATAAACAGTTCTCTTGTGATAATGAGGAAAATGGCCCATGGTGAAGCAGAACCTATCATCATTAACCCTAAGAAGGCTGCTAGGGTTAACATTTTGTCTGCAAGGGGGTCTAAGATTTTACCAATGGTGGTGACTTGGTTGAAGGTACGGGCAACATAGCCGTCAAAGAAGTCTGTGGCTGAAGCGAGTACGAAGATGAAGGCTGCGATGTAGTTTAGCCATGAGGGGTGTATGCTTTCAAAGATGGTGGCATCTTGGTTGACTAAAAAGAAGAAGAGGATTGGGGCTAGGAGGAGGCGGATGAAGGCTAAGATGTTTGGGATATTATAAAGGTTATTTTTTTTCATCGTCTTGTTCCTTTTTTCTATGTCTATATTATTTATGTTTTATATGACTGCCTCATAGGGTGACTGTGGTGTTGTTTTTCTTCTTACTTTTCTAGAAAAGTAAGCAAAAGTCGTTGTGGCTCTCGAATCGCTTTGCTTACGAGGGCGTTCGCCACAACAGGGAGCGCTATCGCTTATTAATGGAGCGCTTCGCTTGGTCTACTAACGGAAGGTTGTTCCACCGTCTACTACTAGGGTTTGTCCTGTGATCCAGCTTGCTTCTTCTGTACAGAGGAAGTATACAGAACCGGCAAGGTCCTCAGGGCTTCCCATTCTGTTTACCGCTGAACGTTTGATCGTTTCAGCTTTTACTTCTTCATAGTTTGTAAATGCTTTAAGTGCATCTGTATCGATAGGCCCACCAGATACTGCATTTACTCTAATGCCCATCGCACCTAACTCAACTGCTGCATAACGGCTCATTGCTTCTACGGCAGCTTTATTGGTACCGTGTCCTGCATAGTTATCAATATAAATAAGGTTTCCAGTCGAAGATAGTGTGACAATGGCGCCACCACCATTTTTTTCCATACGTACCGCAGCTTCTTGTGAACCACGTACAAAGGCACCTACGGTTGCAGTGTAAATGTTTTGTAAGCCTTTTTTAGGTCTAAGTTTCATGAACTTACCATAACCACCCACTACTGGACGGCCGTAAATCATTGCGTTAGATACAAAGAAGTCTACTCTGTCAAAGTCTTCATCAATGGCAGCAAAAAGAGGTTTAAACTCATCTAGCTCCAAAATGTTAAGAGGATAAGCTTTGGCTTTAATGCCATACTTACTTTCTAAATCTGCAGCAATCTCATTGGCTATCTCTTCGTTAGAGTTGTATGTAAAAGCAATGTTTACACCATTTTGTGCAAACTTTTCTGCGACTGCTTTACCTATACCTTTTGTGGCACCAGTAATTACCAGTGTTTTACCTTGCATATTTGACATTTTACATTCCTACTATTTTATATTTTTTCATGACTTCTTCGATGGCTTTCATATTCTCTTTAGAAGGTGGTACTAGGGGAAGTCTGTATTCTAAAGTGTCTATAAGTCCGGCAATGTACATTGCCGCTTTTATAGGGATAGGGTTTGACTCACAAAACATGATTTTATTCAAATCAAAAAGGGCATCATTGATGGCTTTTGATTTTGCAAAGTCACCTTCAAGTGCTGCATGTGCTAAGTCTGCTTTCATATCTGGAACAAGGTTAGCGGTCACAGAAGTGATCCCTTTCCCTCCATTTGCCAAGATTGGGTAATCGATGGCATCATCACCTGAGAAAACATAGAGGTCTGGTCTTTTTGCTAAAAGTTCAACCGTTCTTTCAATGGAACCTGTGGCTTCTTTGATACCAAAAATATTTTCAACATCATCAAACAGTCTAATGACAGTTTCTGCTGAAATATCTACACCTGTACGTCCTGGTACATTGTAAAGCATAAAAGGTACTTCCACAGCAGATGCAATGGCTTTGTAGTGTTGGTACAGACCCTCTTGACTTGGTTTATTGTAGTATGGACTTACTGAAAAAATAGCATCTACACCAGCTTCTTGTGCATGTTTTGCAATGTCAATAGCTTCATGCGTGGCATTTGAACCTGCCCCTGCAAGTACTTTTGTACCTGTACCTTTACATACTTCAACAGCAATCTCAACACATCGGTTGTGCTCACCATGGCTAAGTGTTGCTGACTCACCTGTAGTTCCTACTGGACACACTGCGTCTATGCCATTGTTTATTTGTCTTTGGATGAGTGCAGCAAAAGATGCTTCATCTAAAGTACCGTTTTTAAAAGGTGTAATGAGTGCAGTAGTTGCACCTGTAATATAATTATTCATTTTTATATCCTAATTCTTTTTCAGTATGACAGTGGTTGAAAAGTTATGGTCAAAATACTTTTTGGCTGTGTCCTGAATATCTTTTAGCGTAATTTTATCTAATTTCTCTTCATATTTAAGTAAAGGATCAATATTTCCTTTTACATAAGCATCTCCATAGAGTCCTGCAACTGAAGATGAACTCTCTAAAGAGTAGATAAACTCTGCTTTCGTGTTGAGTTTTACCTTGTCTAGTTCTGCTTGTGTCACTGCGCCATCTTTAAGTTTTTCAAGTTCTACAAGGATCTCTTTTTCTAAGACCTCTAAAGAAGCATCAGGTGCACACATTGCCATGATGAGAAAGACACCTGGGTCTGTGAGTTCCATGTTGTAACCATAGACTTGGTTGGCCAATTTTTTGTCATTGATCAGCGTTTTTTCAAACCAAGAACTCTTACCATCAGAGAGAATGTGTGAAATAGCAGAAAGTGCTACCTGGTCATCATGCTCAAAGTTTGGGATAGAGTAGGTAATGGCAAGGGTGTCTACACGGTTTGAGTCTTTATGAAGTATGGCACGTTTTGCCCCATCGACTTTTGGCTCAACGGCAATGACTTTTGGAATCTCTTGTTCATTTTTTATCTTGCCAAAGTATTTTTCTGCTTCTTGAAAGACAGTATTTACTTTAATGTCACCTGCAACCACCAAAATAGCATTTCCAGGTTGATAATAACGTTTATAAAAGGTACGAATATCTTCTATCTCCCATGTTAAAATATCTTCCATAAAGCCAATAGGTAACCAGTGGTATGGATGGTAGGTAAAGTGTGTGTTGAAGACCCTAAAGTACAAATAACCCATTGGGTTGTTATCTGTTCTTAAACGACGCTCTTCCGCAACAACATCACGCTCTTTTTGAAACTCTTCATCTGTGAGTTTTAAGTTGTGCATGAGTTCAGAAAATAAGTCTAGTGTCATCTCTAAGTTTTTAGATGCAGTTTTAATGAAGTAGTGTGTTTTGTCAAAGCCAGTTGAAGCATTGTTTACGCCACCACGACTTTTTACAATAGTGTCAAACTCACCCTCTTTAAGTTTGTCTGTAGACTTAAATGCGAGGTGTTCAAGCATGTGTGCCATACCACTTTTCCCCATGATTTCGTTACGGCTTCCTACTTTATAGTAAATGTCTGAAGTAATTACCCCAGAGTCATTGTCCATAGGGATGACAACAATTTGCATGCCATTGTCTAGTGTCTTTGTAAAGTGTTGTGGTAGTGAGTTTGCCATAAGTGCTCCTGATAATAATACCAATCCTAAAATTGGCTGTATAAAAAATGTTTTTAATTTCATTGAATTTTCTCCCCGTAGGATGTGCAATAGCACACCAAAATTATTTCCAGTCTGCCCCAATAGCTTCAGAGATGTGACTATATCCATCTTTGTTTAATCGTTCTATAATGCCTTCGTTAATCTCTTTAATGAGTGCAGGGCCTTTGTAAATGAGCATAGAGTAGACTTGCACAAGTGATGCACCAGCTTTGATACGTCTATACGCTTCATCTGCTGAGTCAATACCACCAACTGAGATGAGTAGGGTTTTGCCATACAGTTCTTTTCCTATGGCTCTAAAAAGTTCATAAGATTTCTCTGTAAGAAGGGCACCTGAAATGCCTCCAAAATCTTTGGCATGTTCTGTTAAAGAGTAGTCAATGGTTGTGTTGGTTGCAATGATACCTGCTGCGCCTGCTTCTACTGCTGTTTTACACAGTGTGATGGCATCTTCAGCTTCCATGTCTGGCGCAATTTTAAGAAGTATAGGTTGAGATGTAATTTTTTTACCCATGGCAAAAATCGCTTTAATGAAGTTCTCATTTTGTAAATCTCTTAGACCTGGTGTGTTAGGGGAAGAGATATTAATAACAATATAGTCACCATAGTCTTTAAAGGCTTTAAAAAGAAGTTCATAATCATCTAACGCATCTTTTTCAGAAGTGAGTTTGTTTTTACCAATATTGATACCCAGTGGGTAGTCTAAAAAGTAGAGCTTTTTTAAACGTTGTAGCATGTAGTAGCTACCTTTGTTGTTGAAACCCATAGCATTTTGAATGGAGTTGTCTTCTACCAATCTAAAAAGTCTTGGTTTAGCGTTCCCATCTTGAGGTTTAGGTGTCACTGTACCAATCTCGGTAAAGCCAAAACCCAAAGTGGGCATAGCAGAGATGTATTGACCATTTTTGTCAAAGCCTGCACCTAGCCCTACAGGGTTTTTAAAACTGCGTCCAAAGATTTCTTGTTCAAGTTTTTTATCGTCGATAAAGTACTGTTTGGTCAATAAACGTAAAAGAGAAGGAAAGTGTGCGGCAGTTCTTAGACCTAAAGAGGCAAAAGTGTGTGCGGTTTCTGGTTCAAATTTAAAAAGTATTTTTTTGATGGTAGGGTAAGAAAAAAAGGACAAAATAATCTCCGTGATAAAGTATCAGATTATAGCCAATTATCAATAAAAGTAGTGAAGCCCCACAGAAAAGCCACTCATATAGTCTAGAGGGTCTAAGTCTGGTACATCATAATAGTGGTAAGAGATGTCCATGTCTATGTTGTCAGTGATGTAAAATAAAAAGCCAAAACTCCCACCATAAGTGATGCTTCCGTCTCCATCAAAAATTTCATCCTCAAAAGAAAAATCTGCAACATCATAAAAGATATATCCAACATTTAAACCTAAGTAGGGTCTTACTTCTGGGTAACCAAACATGGAGTCCATGAGGATTTTATCCATCTCAATGGAAAAAGTCGTGAAGTCAGAGTTGCCTTGTAGAGTAAACATAGTTCGCCACTCTGTACTCTGCTTTCCATATCGGATTCCAAAACTCTCTTTTGAGTCTAGTTTGTCAAAAGGGTCATCTAGGTTAATTTCGTCACTTGAAGCAGTAATTGCAAAAAAAGGAAACTCTTCTAGTGCGCTTGCATGGGATAATGATGTAAATATAAGTGTAAAAAGTAATAGGAATCTTGTCATGTAAGCCTCGTTAAATTGTTTTAACCTTGTGAGGGAGAGTTTATCTTTATTTGGTTTAAAACTTAATGTATGGAGATAAAATTTTTATATTTGTTTGGAGTATATAATGTCATGATGACGCGTAGGTCGGGGTACCCTTACCCCGACACAATGTTTGAATATGTCTTATGGTGTGGGTTGATATATGTTTGTTGAATTTCCTTGTGGCTTGAGTGTGGTGATGTTTTTCCTCATACTTTTCTAGAAAAGTATGCAAAAGTCGTCTCTGTTCTCGAATCGCTTTGCTTATAAGGTCGTTCACAGAGACAGGGCACGCATACGCGTGATTGATGGGAAGAGCGTAGGGTGTATTTATTTAACTTACGCTTTTTCCCAGAGTGTACCTTCTGGACTATCCATGATTGAGATGCCTAGTGCAGTGATTTCATCTCTTATGGCATCTGAACGTGCGAAGTCTTTTTCTTTTTTGGCAGTTAATCTGGCTTCTATGAGGGTTTCTATTTGGGTTTTTAGGGCTTCGTCTACGCCTATCTGGAAGTAGGAAAATGGTTCTTTTCCTCCAAAGCCTAGAAGTGTGTTTATGAACTCTAGATTTGCTAAAGTCTCTTTTTTAAGACTCTTGTCTTTTGGGTTTGCATCAAGGGCATCGTTGGTTAAGCCTATGAGTTCGTCAATGAGTGCTAGGGCGATGGAAATATTTAAGTCATCTCCCATGGCATCTAAGAGAGACTTTTTAAAATTTTTGTTTGGCGTTGATGCTTTACCTGG
>WTAE01000015.1 GCA_013139765.1 Sulfurovum sp. | reverse complement strand
GATTATGAAACATTTATAAAAGATGAGTTGGCATTTTTAGAGATGGCGGACTATCCACCTTTTGTCTCGTTGGCACGTATACTTGTTGCGCATAAAGATGAAGCTAAAGCAGGGAAAATTACTTTAGATACGGTGACTAAACTCAAAGCATTTAAAGACATTGAAGTGGTGGGTTCAGGTAAAGCACCAGTGGAAAGAATTGCCAATAAATTTAGATTTAATATATTGTTACGGGCTAAAAACCGTGTGCCTTTACTCAAAGCATTACACGCAGTGGATTGTCGTGAGATTGAGATAGATATGGACCCAGTCGAATTTTCGTAAAATCTATAATAGAATACGGGTAGGTAGTGCTACCTTGACCTATGGGATTATGAAAATCATGTTGAAAGATTGTTTGGGTAAAATAAGACAATTGTAGGGTTGGCTTCAGCCGACCAATAAATATGAATAGTTGTCAGGTAGAGATATGAAACCAAGAGTTAAAACAAAAAAAATATATGTCGGTGATGTGGCTGTAGGTGGGGATGCGCCTATTTCTGTGCAGTCTATGACGTACTCCGATACACATAATGTTGCTGCAACAGTAGAACAGATCAACCGCTTGCACTTTGCAGGGGCAGATATGGTGCGTGTGGCTGTGCCTGAAATGCAAGATGCTTTGGCGCTTAAAGCGATTAAAGAACAAATTTCTTTACCACTCATTGCAGATATACATTTTAACTATAAATTGGCTTTAGAAGCGGCTAAATGGGTAGATTGTATTCGTCTTAATCCTGGAAATATTGGTGAAAAATCACGTATTAAAGAGATTGTTAAAGCCTGTCAAGACCGTTCTTTGCCTATACGTATTGGGGTGAATGCAGGTTCACTTGAAAAAGAGTTTGACCAAAAGTATGGTGCAACGGCTGAGGGTATGGTGGCGAGTGCTGAGTATAACATCAAATATTTGGAAGACTTAGGGTTTACAGACATTAAAGTATCACTCAAAGCATCGGACGTAGATAGAACGGTGGATGCCTATAGAATGTTAAGACCTAAAAATGACTATCCTTTTCACTTGGGTGTGACAGAAGCGGGGACTATTTTCCATGCAACAATTAAGTCTTCCATTGGGCTTGGGGCATTGTTACTTGATGGTATTGGGGACACGATGCGTGTTTCTATTACGGGTGAATTGGAAGAAGAGATCAAAATAGGGAAAGCTATACTGAAAGACTCTGGACGCATTAAAGAGGGACTGAACATCATCTCTTGTCCTACTTGTGGGCGTATAGAAGCAGACTTGGTTACGGCTGTAGCAGAAGTGGAAAGACGTACCGCGCATATAAAAACGCCTATGGATGTTTCAGTTATGGGTTGTGTGGTAAATGCCATTGGGGAAGCAAAACATGCAGATGTTGCCATAGCATACGGAAAAGGTGTAGGGCTTGTGATGCTTAAAGGTGAAGTGGTGGCACGTTTACCTGAAGAAGAGTTGGTTGACAGATTTGTCGCAGAAGTAGAAAAGTTTGCAGAGGAAAATAAATAATGGAAAATATGTACAACCTGAACATTGAAAGAGCGGTGCTTTCAGCCGTTATTTTCGATCCTGAAACTTATGAAGAGATTGCTGCGAAGTTAAAACCACATGATTTTTATTTGCCTTTTCACCAACATGTATTTTCTGCGATGGAGTTACTTTCTTCTGAAGAAAAACCTTTAGACGATGAATTTTTACGTGCAAAATTAAATAGCATGGGTAAGTTTGATGAAGTAGGTATGTTAGACTTACTCTCAGCGAACCCAATTTCAAATACCTCTGCGTACATGAAAGAGATTAAAGCTAAGTCTACGAAAAGGGCTTTGGCAACCTTGGCTACTGAGATTAAAAAAGTGACCATTGAAGATGACTTACCCGCAGAAGATGTGATGAATTTAGTAGAGAAAAAACTCTATGAAATTACACAAAACTCAACTTCTGATGACTTTAGAGTGTCTGAAGAGATTACAATAGCGATGATGAAAGAGATAGAACGTCTCAAAGCTCTTGGAAACTCAAAACTTGTTGGTGTAGACACAGGCTTTAAAAATCTCAATGACAAAACAAGTGGTTTTGGTAAAGGGGATTTGGTCATTATTGCGGCGAGGCCAGCCATGGGGAAAACCGCACTGGTACTTAATATGGCACTGAGAGCCATAGAACGTAACGAAGGTGTAGCTTTTTTCTCTTTGGAAATGCCTGCTGAACAGTTGATGCTTAGGTTACTTTCTGCAAAAACCTCCATACCATTACAAGCACTTCGTGTAGGGGATTTACGTGATGAACAGTGGTCACAACTCTCAGCTGCAACACAAGACTTAGCCAGTAAAAAACTTTTCGTAGATGATGGTGGGTATGCAACCATACATCATGTACGTTCAAAGTTACGTAAACTAAAAGCCCAACATCCTGAAATTTCTGTGGCGATTATTGACTACTTGCAGTTGATGTCGGGTGAGGGAAAAGAGGGACGTCAACAAGAGGTTTCTGAAATCTCTAGAGGGCTAAAACAGTTGGCAAGGGAATTACAGATTCCTATTATTGCGCTCTCTCAGTTAAACCGTGGTGTGGAGAGTCGGGACAACAAACGTCCGATGCTTTCAGACTTGCGTGAATCGGGTGCGATTGAGCAAGATGCCGATATTATCCTTTTTGTGTACAGAGATGATGTGTATCGTGAAGCGATGGAAAAAGAGAAAGAGATGAAAGCCAGAGCAGAGGGTAAAGAGTATGATTCTTCTTTTCAAAAGAAGTCTGAGGAGTCGGCTGAAATTATCATTGGGAAGCAGAGAAATGGGCCTACCGGCACGGTAGAACTTGTCTTTCAAAAGAACTTTACACGTTTTGTCGATGCCACACCAAAAGCTGCTTTTGAGATAGAGTATGAAGATGCGGACATTCCGATGCAAGAAGCGACGATTAACGTAGACATACCAACTATTTAGACAGCTAGATGGGAATGGATTTAGGTAGACCTGAACTTTTCCCTGAAAAGAAATCTTTTAAGATTTTTCTTTTCATCTGTTTTATATTGGTGCTTGTTCGACTTGCTTTTCTTTATATGAGTTACCAAGAATTCATTACTAAACCCTTTTACTATACAAACGTCACAGTGCTTTCTGCTTATGAAAAAACCAAAAATTCTAAATCGTACACCGTGTTAAAACTTCGCTCCGAAGAGGGTTTTGACTTTTACACCACTTCACATAAAAAAGAGGACTTTTCTCAGGCAAAGTTACGTGTGCAAATTTTCCCCAATGGCAGCATCTCTTTTGGTGACTATTTGGGTACTTTTTACGTAAAGAGTAAAATCAAATCAAAAGAAAAAATAGCCAATACATTTAAAGACAGCCTTATACAAAAAGTCTCAGCCCAACACAAGTCTGAAACTTTGGCAAGCTTTTATAATGCTATCTTTTTTGCTACGCCCTTAGACAAAGAGTTGCGAGAACAGATAAGTATGTTTGGGGTGAGCCATCTGGTGGCATTGTCTGGATTTCATTTAAGTATTTTGTGGGGTTTGGTCTATGGCTTCTTTTTGTTTCTTTACAAACCTTTACAGCAGAAGTATTTTCCTTATAGACATGCACTGTTTGATGTAGGGCTTGTGGCGATGTTAGTTTTGGGTCTGTATGTTTGGTTTGTGGACTTTCCCCCTTCACTGCTACGCTCTTATGCAATGGTGTTGTTTGGATGGTTGGCACTTATCGTGGGCGTAGAACTTTTGAGTTTTACATTTTTGGGAACGG
>WTAE01000014.1 GCA_013139765.1 Sulfurovum sp. | reverse complement strand
TTATATAAATGCACAAAGAATCTCTCGGGGTGCTAATTTTAGCTGAGATATAGGGAACATCTAATGATAGATGTTCCTTAACCCGTTGAACTTGAACTGGATAATACCAGCGTAGGGAAGAAGATTGTATACAAAGTTAACACTGCCTGTGCACCTCTCTTCCCTTATTTATTTAAGGAAAAACCATGACATCAAACATACTCAAACATTCAATACTTACGGCATCTGTACTTTTAAGTAGCCAAGCTTTCGCAGAAGAAGTGACACTTGACCCTATTGTAGTAGGGGCAGACTTTAGAGATAAAAATCTCTCAGAAGTGGCAGGTTCAGTGAGCCTCATTTCTGAAGCAAACATTTATGACAAAGCGGCACAATCTTTTGTAGAAGTAGTTGCAGCTGAACCAAATGTAAACTTTTCAGCAGGTGCATCTAAAGCAAAATTTATTCAAATCCGTGGTATTGGTGAAAGAAGTCAATTTGTGACACCTATTAACCCTTCTGTTGGAATTATTGTAGATGGTATAGACTTTTCACAATCTGCTTTGGGTGTGACAATGTATGACCTTAAACAAATTGAAGTACTACGTGGGCCACAGGGTACAACATTTGGTGCCAATGGTTTAGCCGGTGTGATTAACATTGAGAGTAATGACCCAAGTGCAGAAGCAGGTGGACACATTGAAGCAACTGTTGGAAACTACAACACTAAAGCTTTTGGTCTTACACTGAATGCTCCAATTGTTGAAGATAAATTACTTTCAAGATTTACGCTTTATAAAAACTCTTCTGATGGATACATGAACAACGTGTATTTAGGACGTGAAGATACAGCAAACATAGATGAACTCTCAGCAAAAGCTAAATTCAAATGGTTCGCATCAGACAATCATACGATTGATTTGACGCTACAGCACATCAACATAGACAACGGTTATGATGCCTTTACTTTTGATAACTCAAGAGACTCTCATTCTGACGAACCTGGGAAAGATGCACAAAAGACTAATGCGTTTGCACTAAAGTCTACTTATCAAGTGAATGAAGCGATGCACTTAATTTCAGCAGTAAGTTACTCTCAGTCTGACTTAGAATACTCTTATGATGAAGATTGGTCGTATGTTGGTGAATTTGATGACGCTTTGTACCCATATAGTTCTTTTGACCAGTACCTAAGAGACAGAAAACAGTTTGATGCAGATGTACGATTGGTTTCAGATGAAGCTGGACGTATATTCTCAGGAATGACTGAGTGGACTATTGGTGCGTATTATAAAGATTATTCTGAAGATATGACACGTAATTATACGTATTTGGCGACACCATTTAGCACAGTGTATGACACAAAAAGTACAGCACTATACGGACAGTTAGACACACACTTTACTGACAAGTTAACCTTAGTAACAGGACTTAGACTAGAGCAGTGGGACTCAGAATATACAGACTCTGATTTAGTTGCTATAGACACTGATGAGTTTTTAACTGGTGGAAAAGTAGGATTAAACTACCAAGCTGCAGACAACCGTCTATTTTATGTGACTTTAGCCAAAGGGTATAAACCAGGAGGTGTCAATGCAGATACTCGCTTGAATATTGCAGAAAAGCAATATGAAACTGAGACCTTATGGAACCTTGATTTAGGATTGAATTCAAGTCATTTTGACAACAAAGTAAAAAGTCGTTTAAACCTCTTTTACGGAAAACGTAAAGACCAACAAGTGAAAGATTCATTTGTCATTGATAGAGCTGATGGAAGTACAGAGTTTGTAGACTACCTAAGTAATGCAGCAGAAGGTAGCTATTATGGTTTAGAGTCACAAATTGACTATACGCCACTTGAAAACCTACACCTCTTTACAAGTATTGGTTTACTCCAAGCATCGTTTGATGAGTACCCGAGCAATCCTACTGTGACAGACCGTGCACCTGCAAACTCTCCTGAGTACCAGTACAATATTGGACTAGACTACCTTTTCTTTGATGCTTGGACATTTAAAACAAACCTTGAAGGTAAGGCAAGCCAGTACTTTTCAAACAGACATGATGAAGAAGCAGATGCTTATGCATTATGGCATGCAAGTTTAGAGTATACGAACGGTACTTTTACAGCAGCATTATGGGTAAGAAATATTGCAGATGAAGAGTATGAAGTAAGAGGATTTGGTTCTTTCGGGAACAATCCAGGTAATGGATATGTAACAGAAAAATATGTACAATTAGGTACACCAAGAACAGCTGGTCTTACACTCTCTTACGATTTCTAGAATCTAAAAGAGCACATCACATAAAAAGGTATACACATGGAAATTTCAGTTGACATCTCTATGTACCCTTTGCAAAAAGAGTACGAAGCCCCTATCTCAGCATTTATCGAGAGACTTAAAACAGAAGCATCTGTCACAGTCTCTTGTAATGAACTTAGTACCCAACTCCATGGGGACTATAGAACCATTATGAAACTTCTTGAAGAAGAAATTTATTCTGTCTTTAATGAAATCCCTGATTCTATTTTTGTTCTCAAATTTGTAGGACACAACAGAGAAGGTAAATTCTAAAATGGATTTTTCCTACCAAGGTGTCATGCAAGCGTTTGCCCTAATGTCTAACTGGGAATTGCTTGCGGTGGCCTTTGGTATTGCCTACATCCTTCTAGCAGCCAAAGAGTCCCTATGGACTTGGCTTTTTGCTTTTTTAAGCACCATCATTTACACCGTTCTTTTCTGGGAAGGTGCGTTACTCTCTTCTTCTGCACTTAACTTTTACTATATGGGTATGGCTATCTATGGCTTTATTTCATGGCGATCTGGTGGGGAGCAGGGTGAAGAACTTGAAGTTACAAAATGGTCTCTAAAAAAGAATGTTATTACCATACTCTCAGGAGTTCTTTTAACACTCATACTTGGTACACTTTCAGACAAGTATACAGAAGCAAACTTCCCTTACTTGGACACCTTTGTCATGGTTTTCTCTGTCATAGCCACATGGATGTTGGCAAAAAAAGTCTTAGAAAATTGGCTCTATTGGATTGTGGTTGATTCGGCTGCGATTGTACTGTATTGGAAGTCAGGATATTTGGCAACCATTATTCTTTTTCTTTTGTATGTAACTTTGGCACTATATGCGTATGTGTCTTGGAAAAAAAGTTATGCAGAACATCACTCTTTCTAAACTTTCTTTTGCCTCTGAGGTGAAAAAAGAAGATATCACCTTACTTCCGAAGCAAGGCTTTTCTAACGAAAACTATCATTTTACTGTAAACAATAAAAAGTACCTTCTGCGAAAATTCAAACTACAAGACCGTAACAGAACTTTGGAGTATGAAGTGCAAACGTTAGCGTATGAACATGGCTTTGCAGCAAAACCTTTGCACTTGGATCTTTCTCAAGGTTTTATGGTTTGTGACTACTTAGAAGGTAAACATAAAGAAGTATTGAGCAGAGAGAATTTAAGCCTTTTTTCTGAACACTTACAAACACTTCACCACATTAATCTTGACACTGAAGTGCTAAACCTAAAAAGTCTATTTAAAATATTGAGTACAGAACTAAAAGAAGCATTTAAAACCATAGATTCTTTTTCTAACGAGTTGGTACTTTGCCACAATGACTTAAATCCAAAAAACTGTATCTTTTTAGAGAAAACATTAAAGTTCATAGACTGGGAATTTTCAGCGTTAAATGATTGTTATTTTGACTTGGCAACCGTGTGTGTAGAGTTTGATTTGAACAATGAAGATGAAAAGTATTTCCTCAGTACATATTTTAAAATGCATGATTGGGAAAAAGAGAAGTTAGAAGCCTATAAAGTGATTTATAAAGCTTTATGTGCAGAGTGGTTTGAAGACAATATGTAGGGTGTTGTCTCCTGACAACACCGTGAATTTCTATAACGATTTAAATTTATTTTGCATTCATCTTTTGGTGTTGTAAGGATACAACACCCTACGGTTATTCTACCGTTACAGACTTCGCCAAGTTTCTTGGCATATCAACATCATTCCCTAACCTAACAGAGATTTCAAGTGCAAGTAACTGCGTCACCACCATCATCTCAAAAAACTCTAACATTGGGTGTGAATCATACTGTGTTTGAATGAAGTCATCTGCAAGCTCAAATGGCTCAGGTGAAATGGCCAAGATGGTTGCATCTCTGGCAGAAAGTTCTTCAACATTTGATTTTATTTTCTCATAATGCATAGTCTTTGGCATGAGTGCAATGGTGAAAAGTGTGGCATCTGCTAACGCGATAGGCCCATGTTTCATTTCCCCTGCAGGATAACCCTCAGCATGGAAGTAAGAGATCTCTTTGAGTTTGAGTGCGCCTTCAAGTGCTAAAGGAAAGAAGATGTCCCTACCAATGAAGAAAAACCCATGCCCATGCAAATAACGTTTTGACATACGTGTCAGTTGGCTATGTAACTTCTCTTCGACCAACAAAGCTTTAGGTGTTTTTCTCATGGCTTCTATTTCTTTTTTCAAAATATCTTTGGCAATGCTTTTTTTCTCTTGGCCTACATACAGTGCCAACATCCAAAGTACCATGGTCTGTGTGGCAAAAGCTTTGGTGCTTGCCACACCTTTTTCGATACCTGCTCTGGTTAAAATGGCTGCGTCACTCTCTCTTACTATAGAAGAGTTGTCCACATTACAAATACTCAAAGACTTTAAACCTGCACGTTTAGCCATTTTAAGTGCTTCAAGTGTGTCCGCAGTCTCACCACTTTGTGAAATGGTAATGAAGAGTGTATCATCTGTGAGTAAAGGCTCTTTGTATCTAAACTCAGAAGCAATCTCAACATCACAACGTACCTTGGCCAAACGCTCAAAAAGGTAAGCAGAAGTCAGTGCTGAGTGGTAAGAAGTACCACAAGCACAAATTTTGATGGCTTTAATGTCTTTAAAAAAGTCAGCGTCCAGTTCGTCAAAGGCAATGTTGTTATCTAAGACACGTCCCATCATGGTTTCACCCATTACATGGCTTTGTTCATAAATCTCTTTTTCCATAAAGAAACGGAAACCATCTTTTTGTGCAGAGACTTTGTCTGCTGTGAGGGCTATTTTGGTAAATGTTTTTTCACCTTTGGCGTCAAAAAGTTTTACTTCACCCTGTCTAGCATACCCATAGTCACCATCTTCTAGGTAATACACTTCCGTGGCTTTACCAATAATAGGTGTATCTGATGAAGCAAAGTAAACATCATCACCATTAAATCCAATAAGCATAGGTGAACCATTTTTAGCAAAGTAAATAGTATCTGCATCTGCTTCTGTGATGAGTAAAGTGGCATACGCCCCATCAAGTTTTTCAATGGTTTCTTCAAAAGCAGAAAAAACGCTGTTGGCTGTTTTATTATTTTTTTCAAAAAGGTGTACAATGGTTTCTGTGTCTGTTTGGCTTAAAAACTTCACACCATCTGCTTGTAACTCTTTTTTGAGTGCCTGATAATTCTCAATGATTCCGTTATGCACAACATAAGAGTAAGCACCTACGTGTGGATGAGCATTAAGTTCTGTGGGTTTTCCATGTGTGGCCCAGCGTGTATGACCAATGGAGACGCCAAAACCTTCTGTGTGGTAAGCTTTGGTTTTTTCTCTAAGATTTTCGAGTTTTCCTAAGGCTTTAAAGTTGTTAAGTTTATCTCCCTCAATGACAGCAATTCCTGCTGAGTCATAGCCGCGGTATTCTAATTCTTGAAGACCATCAAGCAAGATCTCTTTTTTCTCATTTAATCCTAAATACCCTACAATTCCACACATCTTTAGCCCTTGGTAAGTTTTTCTATTATTATCTCAACATTATGACAAAAGTTTCCATTCTTTTCGATGAGAAAGATATCTTTTGTTCTATTCTTAATTGTATGTATTTTGGCTGTAGCAATCTCAATGTCCATCGCATCAAAAAGGTCTATCATGTAGGCAAGTAAACCTTTTCTGTCTTTACAATTTAGGTAGAGTGCCGCATAATCGTTTGAGTGCTTACAGTCTATATATATATCTTTTTCCTCAATATGTGGACTAGGTAATGCGCCTCTTTCGTTAATGACAAAAGCATCTTCTATGATTTTTTCTATGCGAGGTAAGTCATCTTGGTCCACTTTTTCTGTAAAGTCTATTTTAAAATACTTAGCGTTATCAAAAATTTTGGCAATGTCCATGTTACGTACACCCAAATGTGCGAGTTTAGAAAGAAAGTAGCCAAGATTTAAACTCTTTTCACGCAAAATTTCAATGGTTAAATAAGAGCTATTTTTTAAGCTATAGGTATAATCAGAAAGTGTAAAAGCTTTTTGCGCTATTTCTACAATTTCACTTGAAGTGTAACGGGTAAAAAGAAGGT
>WTAE01000055.1 GCA_013139765.1 Sulfurovum sp. | reverse complement strand
TGCATGTCTAGCCATGTTGTAAAAGCAGTGCCAGCATGAGAGTGTTCGCCACCAGGTCCATGTGTGTGGTCTGAACTTTTTATATGAATAAGCTCTTTTTGAAAAGCCTTGGAAGTGTTGAGCAGTTTAGACTCAGGGAGGGAGGCTGTACTTCTCCATTTGGCATAATCAGCACCATTTATAATGATCAGATCTGCTTGAGAAAAACCAAGTATCTCTTCAGTATTTGGCTGCCAAAAAGCAGGATCAACATCGTCTGGCACAGGAAAAACAACCTGCACATTCTGTGGAGCCATGCGTTGAGTAAAGTAGTAAAGCGGATAATTGACCGTATATACTTTTTTAAATCTACTCTCCTCTGTTTGTATCTGCTTTTCGGATTTGTTACAGCCAGTTATCAAAAATAGCAGGGCTAGTGTAAAGAGTATATTTTTAAACACGTTGATCCTTTTTATAATATCCAATAGATGAGCTTATCTCCAAGCATACCTACGGTCACTGCTGAAATGAGCACTAAAATAGAAGCAAAAACGATGACAGAAAAGATCTCACCCAAAAGAAGCATTTTTACGCGTAAAGGAGAAGCTCCTATCTTCAAAATAGTCTGAAGTTCATTACGTCGTAGACGTATGGATAGCATAAACACCAAGACCGCGATAGCAAAAGTTGCTGTCAATATGGCCAGCAGTACAAGAAGGGCAAAATTTTTAATATCAAAAATGGTGTCGATCAGACTCGTAATGACCTTATGGGGTTCGATAAGCATCTGCAAAGGTTTGTCACTCATGTAACGACCCATTAAGATCGTCTTTGACTTATGATCATGCGGTAAAACAATCGCTGCATTGACAGGAAAGGCAGATTGCTTACCATGAAAATGAAACGAATTCATATTTTCAGACGTAATATAGCTGTATTGCATCAGAGATGCATTAGCGATCAGTGTTTTGCCTTCACGTTTGAGTATCGTTTTCTGATTGTTTTCCAGCTTATCATGTCCATGTGCAAATCCTTCGATGATCCAAGAGGTTTTAATATCAGTAAACACTGCATTATCATCGGCAGTAGCAGCAGGCTTTAAAATACCGACCACATCCATCTTCAACGGATAAGTCCCGGCTATATCAAAGACATTATCCGGTGAAGAGATGATGGTATCACCCACTGTAACATCCAGTCTTTTTGCCGCATCGCTCCCTAGAATACACTCACCAATACGTACAAAATTACGTCCCTCTTGTATCTGCAGCTTTCTAAAGGTAAAGTAATCAGGCGTTGTCCCGACAATAGGCGAGCTTTTGACACGGTATTTTCGGTAGATCGGAATCACGTTCGTCAGTGTACTTTCGTACAGCGTCTCTATCTCTTTGTACGTCATAGAAGGAAGCTCTTGATCAGCAAAATATAGTGCACCTATGACAAGATCAAGCTTACTCCCTTGGGATCCTAAAAGCAGCGGTGTAGAGTGTGCACGTGATTGCAGATGTTCATTGGTCATAGACGAAATGATGCTTAGACCCAATGGAATGGCAGCGACAAGTGCCAGTGACAAAGAAAGCGTGATGATTTTTGCACGATAGAACAAGAGGTAGCGCAGCAGTAGATAAAAAAGATCACGCATCCTTCTCTCCTTTAAGCAACTGTGTAAAATCAATAACCCTGTCAAAGCGTTTGGCAAAGGTATGATCATGCGTGACTGTCACGAGTGTTGCCCCTTCTTTTTTTACAAAATCCAGTAGCATGTCGGCCACAAGGTCAGTGTTCTTTGGATCAAGGTTACCTGTCGGTTCATCTGCAATAATAAGTTTTGCTCCGGTAATAAGAGCACGCATGATGGCAACACGCTGTTGTTCTCCTTGTGAAAGCTGTGAAGGATAGCGTTGAAGCTTGTCTTCCATACCGAATGTCCCGGCAATCTCTTTAGCCCTTTCTACCGTTTCTTTTTCAATGTGAAGGGTCTTATCAAGGCGGTATGGCAGAAGAATATTATCTAAGGCATTCAAATACTCAAGCAGTTCAAAAGATTGAAAAACCATACCGATATGGGCAATACGATATTGACGCAAGGCCTTTTCATTTTGTTGTTTTAGTGATGTGCCATTAATGATGATATCACCACTTTGAGGGCGACTGACCCCGCAGATCAGATTGAGTAAGGTTGTCTTGCCTGAACCACTGGGTCCCGTTATGGCAATGCTCTCTCCTTTGTTGATGGATAGAGTAGAGATATCCAAGCTGAAGTTGCCATCAGGATAAGAAAAGTGAAGATCATTAATATGGATCATGACTATTTGATCCTCTCTTCATTATACACCTTCATCGTTTTGATCTTCCATACTTGGTTCACAGGCTCAATGACAAACTCTGCATCATAATGGTTGGAGCGCTGGTGTATATGACCCCAGTGTCCAACGGATCCGTTCATATCCCAAGAACCGTCAAGTGCATAACCATTGTCTGACTCTGTGAGTTTTAGATCTTTAATTTCAATGGTATGGACACTCGCTTCTGCCCCGCCTTGGTTTTTCAGCTCTAAAGAGCGCTTAACTTGCAGGTAGGTCTCACTTAAAAGATCACCATCCACACTTTTAGAGAGGGCGTCATAGATCGCACCTTCCTCTTTAAAGACAAAAGAGCGGTAAACATTAGACAGCAGTTCGTGCAGAAGCAAGCGTGCCTCTTTATTGTCAAGTTTAGCCTGTATTGGTGAATTAATAGTAACTTTGACCAATGGCCAGCTGAGCAGTGCTGCAAGCAGAGAAATGATCGCCAGCACAAGCAAGCTCTTCTTCTTTCGCAAGATATAGAGTGTGATCAGTACTAAAAATAGTGTGCCCAGAAGCAGTGCAAGCCAAGGAAGCGCTATAGTACTTTTGCTGACATGCACAGTATTGATACTATGGTCTTTTGGAAAACGGATATAGTTTTTCCATACTAACTTTCTATTATCGGGATCAAGAAAATGGTAAAAAGGACCTGCTTCATCTGTTACTGTTGCCGGGATATAGTTGATCTTATCACTGAATAGATCCCAATCCACATATACCTTTTGAGGCAGTGAAGGAACGGGATAGGTGTAGATGATACCCAATGTCGCTGTACTTGTCGGAAGATCTCTTGGTGGTGTGATGACACCGCTGCGTTTGAGTGTACGTTCAATAAAATGGATGCGGTCAAGTTGTGGCACAGCCTCTTTACCGTCAATGGTCACCTTGGCTCGCTCCATTAAAAATGCCGCTACTTTTGTTTTAATCACCTCTTGATCCGCCACCGTGAGGACCTCTTTACCCTCAAGTCCCAACTCTGTCCACTCTTGCAAGTCCTTAGGCCGCAGAACAAACTCTTTACGTACTTCATAAGGTTCTATATATAAAAAGAGAGACATCGGGTGACGATATTGACGTGAAAGAGCCTTGCTTGAAAATGCTGAATAGAAGGGGTCTTCCCAGTTCAGTGTCAGTGTCTGTTCTCGGGCAAGGTAGCGAAAATCATTCACAGCTTGTTCCATGTGATAAAGGATAAATCCGACTGTGGCACGATTATCGGCGATTTTGATTAGAAGTTCCTTAGGGTTGGAATGCACAAAGGGGTACTCAATGCTGAGATGCAGAACATTAGGTGCATTAGAACTTTGCAAAGGAAGGGGGACACCAGTAATAGGATCACGCAGGAGTTTTGTACCAGGACGTATGTCGGTGACATTACCATTAAGTATATTTCCATCAGCAATAATCATCATTTTTTCACGAAGATAACGCTGGGTACGTATATTGAAGTCTTCGGGAGGAAGACCTTCTAATGATCGTAATGACTCGGGATAAAGTTCAAGAAACTTGTCAACATCCTTTAAACCTATCTCCAGCTCTAAACGGACGCTCTTTTGCTCTACATAATACTGTGCGATTGTTGGACTCTGCATTGCTTTATTGATAATGATCGCATCTGCAAAGGCAGTTGTGTATCCTAGAAAAAAGGAGATGATAAAGAAAAAGATAGGCATTTATTCTACTTATATGATTAATTTGTATTAAAGTTTATCAAAAAAAACTTTAGAGAGAAAGTGTAACTAGATACCATCTCATTTATCAATTGGCATCCGCAATCATTAGCCATCTATTGTTACAGATGACTAATAATAATTTATTTCATATGAGGGTCTTTTTTAAACTCTGTCACCATCGGTTTCAGAACATCATCAACATCTTAATAAGGAGAAGCCACCACTTTATATACCAGTGTATCACCTTCATAGAAAGGCTGGTAATATGCATTATCACATCTTTGATAAGTAATACCATTTGTAACGGCTACTGTACAGTTACTAGGCATAGTTGATACTGCAACCATAGTACCTAAAGCCAATCCTGCCGCGAAAGGAACAAGAGGTCTTCCATGATAATATCCGTAGTGTCTACCAGCATAATAACGGTTGTTATGATGCACATTGACATTTCTATTCACGTTCCTATTCACATTTCTATTTATATTTCGGTTACTACTACGACTTCTATTCGCAGTACTTCTATTCGCAGTACTTCTACGGGCACCAGTACTTCTACGGGCACCACTACTTCTACGAGCACCGCCTCCTCCGCCTCTTCTGGCTTCTGCTGTCTGTAAAAGAGTCACATTCACTTGCATAGGGGTTGCAGTATATCCCTTACTTGATCTTAACTCCGGCTGTAAACTTACTGAAGGTGAAAAGAGTCCTATTGCCACAGAAACTACTGCAAATTTTACTAAAAATAGATTTTTATTTTTCATGATCTTATCCTTTCTTAATTTGCGCTATGTACTGATACTTTTGAAGCACCTTTTGGCGCTTTAAAGATAAAATCACTGTCTGAAATACTTGGGTTCTTTATCCAGGTAAGAGAAGTATTCATTCTAGGATTTCCCTGGGTATCTGTATCGATGACACTATAGGTTTTTACCAAAGGTTTATCTCCTGTAGCGATCCAAACATGGATCTCTCTTGTCTTGTTCTTAAAGGCAACATAATCACACTCTACGCCTCCTACATCTACAGTACCGAAGTATTTACTATTATTGAATTTGACACGTTTTTGCATATCACTGTAAAACAGTGAAGCCATAGGCGCTTTGATACCAAGTTTAGTGAAGATAAAATCAAGTGTCCCATCAATGCTTTTTGGTGTTTTGACCTGTGCGTAATAACCAAGATCATGGTCTATCATCGTATAAAGACCATTGTTTATATAGTTACTTCTGTTTTTAATGTCACCCTTTGTATCTACACGTAACATATTGGGTCTGGAGACCTTTGCAGATACATTTTGCTTATAGGTTTTTACTATTTGTCCATCTTCTACAGCATCTTCAGAGACTACAGCCTTAAAAGCATACTTATCCATACTGCCAATATATTGATATGCATTGTTTATGACATCTTTAGCTGTTTTCTCTGCTGCAAGAAGATTTGTTCCAAAAAGCAAGAGACCAAGCCCTACAACACAGAAAACTTTTTTATGTAATTTCATTTTCTAATCCTTTTTATAAATGATTAGCCATCTTCATTACAGATGACTAATAATAATTTATTTCATATCATGTTCTTTTTTAAACTCAGTGACCATTGGTTTTAGAGCATCATCAACATTCCATTTACCATCTCTAATATAATCAGTGATTGGATCTGGAACAGTTCCTTTTGCCGGAGGATTCGGCACTTTGTTTGGTCCGGGAACACCCCATGCCTGATCAGGAGAAACAATGTCCCTAACCTTGATCTCTTCTTTGGTGATGTTCCAAACCATATTGTCTGTTGCCAAAGTCAATGGACCGCTATAGGTCTGTCGAACTCCGTCATAGATCCCGTAACGTGTATCTGCATCATTAAAAAAGTGATAACCGATAGCTAGTCTAGGTTTAATCTCACTCATCACCTTACCAAATGCTGGTGGTGCAGTATGTACTCGTGTACCAACACCCAGTGCCTGTCCTGGTGACTGACCATACAACTCAACTAATTGTGAAGGTGTCAAGAAAGTTTCATGAATGGCAACATCAGCATTCTTTGCATATTTAATGTACCACTTGTTCGGAAAAGTATCCCCACCGATAACAACTTTCAATCCAGCATATTCCATAATGAAACTTACTGCTCCATCACCCGCATGTATCGCCGGAATTGAGCGAATCGTTACCCCATTTTCCTGATAAACGATCTTGTTTTCTGCTTTATAGTCAAACTCTATAACGGAGATCTTTCCAGGTTCTGCACTCAGTGCATAATCTCTGGTTCTTGCATCCCAAGTAAACGATTTTAGAAAATGTTCAACAGCATATTTAGTCCCCATGTCAGCTGTAGCACCGCTTGGTCCCCATATCTTCAATGGTCCTGTACGACCTGCTGTCCATCCTCCTGCCCATAATGTTGAGAGATCGCCCCAATGATCTGTATGCAGGTGGGTTAAAAAGACTTTGTCCAAATAATCATAAGGGATCATCAATGCCGCCACATTGACCATCGATCCGGTACCAATATCAAACAGAAACTTGTCGCCGTTTCCTGCTTCAGCTAACCAGCATGTCGCAGCTTGAGAACGTCTTGCTGCAGGGAGACCGGTACCGCATGAAATAAGACGGATCTCATCTTTTTGTAACGCTTCAGTACCCGGATAATAGACATAACGATCCGGAGCCTCACCTGTTGTCGATTTAACAACACCACCTGCAGCAAATGCTACAGTAGCACCAAGTACTGCGAGCGAAAACCCGCTACCAAGTAATGTTTTCACGATACGATTTAGCTTTTTCATTTTTTAATCCTTTATCTTAATTTTACCAATGAATATTCAATCCGAGTAACGGACCATACTGTGTGGCGTCATACGCATAGTGATCAAGTCCATGTTTGTCATTGTCATAGTCATAATCCAATGCTTTAAACCCAAAAAACACAGAACCCCAGTCGTTGAACCGGTAATCTGCCATCACAACAGCATTCCAGACAAAATCTGATCCTCCCGCACCGATATCAGCACGGCTGAGCAACGTCCACTCATCTGATATCGTGTAGGTGTTACGTAATCCGACAAAAATATCTGTCCAGTTGTTACTCACGTCGAGTAACCCGACGTTTACCGGCTGTAGTGTCGTGCTTATTTTTTGTTGCGTATAACGCAATCCTAAGAGACCTTCCCATTTGCTGCGCTCACTCTGACTGAAGGTATAGCCAGCACCGAGTTCAAACATATAATCCTTAAAATCGATATCCATTGAAGCAATCGGGGTAATATCCATTGTAGGGGTAAGTTTGACGTATTGCAATTCACTAAAATAGGTCCAATCTCCTTTAGCGGCTTCAAAGTGAAAGGTAAAAACTGCACCAAGATTGTCCACGATATCAGAAAAATCCAGTTCAAGTGGTGCGGTTGTTGGCCCGATAGTGGAGCCACCATTTATGTGGACTCCCCAGAGAAACATTGGCGAAAACTGAAATTTCCACTCATCACTCACAAGCTCTTGAACCACAACCGGCTCAACGGTTTCTATATCACCACCTGCCATTAATACATTACTAGCTATTGCTAAAAGTGCAACTGAACTTACTATTCTATTCATTTTCATCTTCACTCTCCTTCTTAATAGTATATACTATAGCATAATAATAACATATAATTAAAAATTCTATATATAGAAAATAACTAAAATTATGTGCTATAGTTACAGATAAACATAAACTTTGCAAGCATATATATAGGCATGAGGAACTGTAATATGATACACAATAAAGACATTATATTTTTACTGAAAAAGATCAGCATCTCCATACTTTTAGTGTTATGTTTTACAAGTTCTACACTTCAAGCTACTGGAGAAGAGCAAGAGGTAGCACTGGAGCTTTATCCCCAATGGTTATCTGAGGAAAATTATACAGTACAGGGTAATATAGGTGTCGAAAAAGATTTTAAAAGTGATGCATGGGTAGAATATTATGTGAAGCCTTCCGTTACCTATGCCTTTGATGACAATTGGGGGTTACATGCAGGGTTAGGGCTTTACTATACAGAAAATAAGTCAAGTGATAATAATTTTGAGGCTCGGCCTTATCAAGGAATTAGTTATTTTTATCCCTTGACTGAAAAATGGAAGTTGAGTGGGTATTTTAGAGCAGAAGAGAGGTTTCAATATAATACCAATACAAGAGACGAAGAAACAACCCTTCGACTGCGACTTCGTTTTCGTACAAACTACATATTTAATCCTCTCTCAACAAACTATTCCTGGCATAGACTTTTACTTGGAATAGAGGGCTTTAAAAGCAATAATAATGTCCAGGACAATCCGGATATTCAGGATAATTATTCGTATGAATCCCGTGTGAGCGTTGGGATCGAACGAAGTTTCAGTAAAAGAGAAAAAGTACGTTTTGAACTGTCTTGGAAATATCAGGTACCACCTGGTGATATATCAACATCCTCAGTAAACACTGTTTATTTCAAAATACAATACTATCCAGTTTGGGGAGAATCATTGAGGAATAAATTATTTGATAGAGGGATAGAGGAGTAGTGGACTGAAAAGTAAGTTTCCCTAACTTGCATGCGTATAGTATGTACGGTTCTTAAAATAGGTACGCTAAATTTAATTTCATGACATTGTAAAGTATCTTCTAAATCTACTTCTTTTGTCAATGCTAAACGGATTTCTTTTTTAAGGATATTAGAACTATAGGGAACAACTTACCAATCCATATTGGAGTACTTGAATGACTATATAGTCAGTATCCACAAGGGATACATCTACGTACTTACACTGTCAACCTTTCATAAAACTTATGTTACACTATTGTAAAGTAACAAACAAAACTGTAAATAGGGACAAAGAATGGAAAAATTGATGAAACCTGCGGAGTATGCTAAAGAGCTTGGTATCTCACGTCAGGCGGTCTATGCTAAAATTAAACGGGGTATATTGACAGCTAAAGATGTAGAGGGTAAACTTTACATTGTGGTTGACAAAAATGAAACGAAGCCAAGTGGGACACAACCTGCAAGTACTACAGTTAAAAAAACGCCAGTTGCTAAAGTCCAAAATACAGATTTAAAAGACTATAAGGCACTTTTATCTGCAAAAGATGAAACGATTTCTGTCTTAAAAGGCACAGTGAAAGATCTCAAAAAATCAAACAAACAAATCTCTACTACCCTCAAAGGTGAAATTGACCTTTTAAAAGAAGCATTTCATGAGATGCGTTCACTCTATGTACGTCAGTTAGAACATAAACTGCCTGAAGTGGAAGAGATTATTGAAGTGGTAGAAGCACAAGACTCAGAAAAAGGAAAAGCACAAGAAGCCGAAGTAAAAAGTAAAAAATGGATAGGCTTAAAGAAATTCTTCAAAATGCATAACATTATGAAAGAAAAACATCAAGAAAAGGTACTTAAACGTTTGGGGAAAGCCTTTAAAAAAGATGACAGCCGTCTTAGAAATGTAGCAGGAAAACTCAAACTCAATGCAGAAAAAAGTTATGAAGATATTTTAAAATAATGAGCATACTTAAACAATTTTCAAAAGAGTACAGTCTCTTTTTGGCCATATTCGCCTATTTTGCTATTAGTTATTTTGAGCATACTTTGGTACATAGTACTTTAGGTAACTTACTTGGTCTAGGTATTTTGTTTGCAGTCATCATTTACTCTGCAATTTCTGTGGCACACCATGCTGAGAAGTTAGCAGAGAAATTTGGTGAACCCTACGGGACACTCATCTTAACCATTTCTGCTGTCGTGGTCGAGATAGTGATCATTGTCATTATGATGATGCATGCTGAGAGTCCAACGCTCGCACGGGACACCATCTACTCTGCCATTATGTTAGACATCAATGGGCTTTTAGGGATTGCTGCGATTATTGGGGGTATCAAGTATGGGGAGCAACCTTACAATGTTGACTCTTCCAACTCATACCTCTCTATGTTACTGGTGGCCATAGGGATTGCCATGATTTTGCCACACTTTATAGACACAGAACATCATGCCATGTTTATGATGTTCAATGTGGTGAGTTTTACCCTGCTTTACCTTGTTTTTACGCGTATACAACTCACCTCTCACAAATATTTCTTTGAGCATATAGATAAAAATCATAGTGAAGAAATGGCACATAGTGAACACCCTGAGATTAATGCTTGGTATCATGGAATTAACCTCGTGTTGTCAATTGTCGTTATTGGTGCTTTGTCAGAGATACTTTCTACCTTTATGGGAACTA
>WTAE01000116.1 GCA_013139765.1 Sulfurovum sp. | reverse complement strand
TCATACCTCCATGAAGGAACATAGCAGTAAAAAGTCTCCACCACTCACCTTGCAAAAAGACATAAGGTCCAAACAAAGCACCTTTGTCTACCAACAGGCGTATGTCCATATCCATGATGCCACCGTTAGCCAAGGCCACAATAAGATAGACTAAGACATTAAGAAAGATAATACCGTAGGTGAGTTTGTATTCTAAGAATTTCTGAAACATTAAAACCTAAACAATCGCTTCTGCAAATATCACACCATCTATGTGTCCACGTGCAATTTTAGAAATATCTTTTTCACTCTGGATGAGCACCAAAATACGCGTATCAAAAAGATACTCATTGGCAATAGGTTGGATCATCAAAGCATCATCTTCTTCACAAATGATGTACTTTGCACCCAAAGCATTGGCAAAAAGGGCATCATCTAAGGTATTGACCACCACTGCAAAGGTAATGTCATTCTCTTGACAATGTATAGCAAGTGTATGAGAATCAACCAAAGGCTCTAACAATATAATGTCATCTGCTTGACTTTTCTCAAAACCTTTTTCTGCAAAAATCTTAAAAAAACGATTACTTTTTATCCATGGGTGCCCAATAATGATCATATCTTTTCCTTTAGTATTTTAGTATAGTCTTTCTCTTAGGGTGTACACTCTTTAGAACAGTAGTACTTCCCCGAAACTATAAAACTCTCTTTCACTGTCACGTATGTCGAACATGTTTCACACTCAACTAAAGTGTCTTCATCCAGCTTCTTCTCATCTGCACTTTTACCAATTGTTGGAAGTTTCCCACCAAAAAACTTGTAAATCACCACTGCGACCACTGCAAATATTAGTAGTTTCAATATCATCTATTCACTCTTTATATACAAATAATTTCGTTGATTTTTCTGTACTATATCATACTTTAACTGTTGTTGTACATCTGCCACTTCATCAAACACACGTGAACCTTTGTAAAACAAATATTCACTTTTTTCATCTGCTATTTTTTCTGTCAAATCCAAGAGTAATTTTGTGTTGGTTACTGCCCGAGAAGTAATGAGTTCAAAAGGCGAATGTTCTACCTTTTCAACCCGTTTGGCTTCCACTTTTACATTGGGAAGTTCAAGGTCTATCGCTGCATACTTCAAAAAAGAAACCCGTTTTTTTAAAGGCTCTGCCAACACCACTTCACACAAAGGTAAAGCAATCGCCAAGGCCAAACCAGGAAAACCTGCCCCTGTACCAACATCTAAAAGTGTTTTAGGTTTTTTTATAAATGTCAAAGGGTACAGCGAGTCCACAATGTTCACATAAATGGCATCCACAGTTTTAGCCCCTGTAAGGTTATGTATCTGGTTCCATTCATGGAGTAATGAAGCAAAGTTTTCAAGCTTTACCACGACTTCATCCTCTAAGTCTATCTTTTCAAGCTCTAAGTACTGGGTTAAATTCAATGTGTTGTTACCTTCTATTTTTATTCTAAAATTATACCATGTCGTAGGTTTGGCACTGCCAAACATCAAGAGGAAATCGAAACGTTTATCTCAATCTAAAACTGCCATTCGTTCAAACTGAGACATAACGTTTGGTGGGACCAAACCTACGAGTGTACTTGTACCAATCCACTCTCTTGCAATCTATCCACAAAATTCAAAAGGTCAGACTTTAACACCGCTTCAGGTACTTCATACTGTTCAAGCAAAGCAGCAAATACTTTATCTAAGTCTGCATCATCTTGCATAGCTTGCCAAATGGAAGTGCCCACTTCATCTAAGCCAAAGTAATTCTCACTTTCCATGTCAAGGAGTACCATTTCTCCATCTACTTCTTGTGCAAAGACTGTCTCTGCAAAAGTGATTGTTTTGTTGATCTGCATTATTTTTTTCTAACCTTTGGTTTAAGACCTAAAAGTTTATCTTGAGTCAATGGTTTAAAGTTTGCATCGTACAGTGCAGGTGTTCCTCTTACTTTAAGTTCCATAGTAGCCTGTTCAGCTTTGACCATCTTCGTTTTTATTTCAGCTGAGTAGCCAAAAGGCTGTTTCAGATCTTTGGCATACGTCTTATCACCTTTTAACAAAAGTGCATCATAACGTGTTTTTCTCTCTGCATCATCTTTACCTTGAAGTATCCACTCCACCATGGCAGGGGCTTTTTTGTGAAATGAGAGTGGCATAAAGATGACATGTACCGTATACTCAGCCAATTTTCCCTCTGCTGCTTTTGCGAACTTCGTACAGTAAGGACATTCAGGATCCGTTATAAGGTAAATCTCTTTTTTTCCAGTACCGTAAGAAAAAGAAACACCCTCTTTAACCGCAGTGGCATCAAAAGGAAAGCCTAGTGCTGTTCCCGTTTTATCGTAGGCAGAACCCATATAAAGTTCTGAAGAAGATTTGTCTAAAAATGCTGTAATAAACTGCCCTCCATTACGAGACCTAGCTTCAAGTTTAAGTAGGTAAGACTCAGGCTTTTCAATGGCTCCTCTTATAGTAAGTGCTGGGTCAGTCAGTACTACATTCATCTTTTTGAGTTCTGAGAACTTACTCTCATCTAACATCGTATCTGCTGCTGAAAGTGTGCTCATCAATGCCAAGGTTGCTGTTAAAGTCAATAATATTGGTTTCACGGGGATTT
>WTAE01000058.1 GCA_013139765.1 Sulfurovum sp. | reverse complement strand
GGCATAAATCACTTTTAAAGCCGGATTAGATGTATTATCCGATACTTCAGCTAGGGTATCTGTAATAGAAATACCTGCATCCGTCATTACTGCAATTTGTCTAATCGTAGATATTTTATCTTGGATTGGAATTTTTGACTTTGCCGACTTTTGAAGTCCTGCCAACAAATTTGCAAAAGTATCTTCTAGTGGCGCAGCTGTTTCTACCGCCCTCATGACCATAGATCTAGGAAATTTTTTCTTAGCCATGTTTACTGCATCCATTTTAGAATCTGCTTTCACAGTTTCTTGTCTCTTTTTACCTTTGTCCATAACCGTTACATTAAAATACTTCATTTTACAACCTCGCTACTCTAAATATTTCTTCAATGGTAGATTTACCTTCTAGTGCCTTATGTACACCATCTTCAAACATGGTGACAAAACCTTCTTCCACAGCCTGTTTAGTCAAGTCCTCTTTAGATGCCACCTTGGCAATCATACGTGCTAACTCTTCCGAAATTATCAAAACTTCAGAAATCATTTCACGCCCAGAGTACCCGGTATGTCCACACTCCTTACAGCCTTCTCCTTTATAAAAAGTAGGATTTTCTGGCAAATATTGTTCTATCTCTTTATATAACACTGGATCAAGTACTGCCTCTTTTTTACAGTAAGTACAAATCTTACGCACCAATCTTTGTGCTTGAATAGCAACCAAAGCACCAGAGACCAAGTACTCTTCAATACCCATATCTAAAATTCTAGAAATGGATGAGATAGCATCATTAGTGTGTAGGGTTGAGAGTACGAGGTGCCCGGTAAGGGCTGCTTGAATAGCAATACGTAAGGTCTCTTGGTTTCGAATTTCACCAATCATAATTTTATCTGGATCTTGTCTTAAAATAGATTTTAGAGCATCTGCAAAACCTAAACCCACATGTTCACGTACTTGAACCTGCTGTAAGCCAGACATTTGATACTCAACTGGGTCTTCAACTGTAATAATTTTATCTTTAACATCTTTAATGGCATTAATAGCACCATAGAGTGTGGTTGTTTTACCTGAACCTGTAGGTCCAGTTACTAACACAATACCATAAGGCACTTTAATAGCTTCAGAGAATTTCTCATAACAAAAAGTACTCATACCTGCATCTTCGAGGCGTATCATTGCTTTAGATTTGTCTAAAATACGTAAAACGATTGATTCACCAAAAATAGTTGGTAAAGTAGAAACCCTAAAGTCAAAATCTTTTTTAGAGACAGTTGCTGAGAATCTTCCATCTTGTGGCTTTCTTTTTTCAGCAATATCAAGATTTGATAAAAGTTTCATTCTTGAAGCTAAAGGGCTGAAGACATCTTTATCAAAGGTAAAACTCTGACGTAACATACCATCTACACGTACCCTAATGATACATGATTTTTCAGTAGCTTCAATATGAATATCACTGGCACCTATAAAAATAGCCGATTTTAAAATTATATCAATAAGTTTTAATACTGCTGGAGATTCATCATCTTCATTGGTATTTCCCTCTTGACTTAAATCTTTACGTATGTCAGCAACCAGTCCCTTAATGCTTTCATTAATTTCCAAACGCTGTAAGTGCGCAGAAATTTGGCTTGGTTTAGAAATAGCGATACGAATAGGTTTCCGTGGAAATAGTCTCTGTATAGAATCTTGTGCTGCCATATCTAAAGGATCATCAAATACGATTAAAACATGTAGATCATTTTCCTCAATAGGTATAATATTATATTTTAGAAGTTGCTTGTACGGAAGCTGAGAAAAGAGCTTCATATCCATCTCAATATCGTCTAAATCTATGTACTCAATATTAAGGGCTTTTGCAACCTCTTCTATTATAGGTATTATATTAATACCTTCAATTTTTTCTAAATGTGCTAAGGTGATGATACCTTGCCTTATTTTTTTTGCTAAAAATATTTCAACAGTATGAAGGTCAATCATCTTTTCTAAAAGAAGGTTAGCAAATGAGATCTTTTTAGGAGGTCTACTCTTCACTAAGGTTGAAATAGCATCTTTGCTAATCAACTCTTCCTTCAACATCATTTCAATTAATTTAACCATTTATACCCTCCATCATCAGCAGATTAAAATCTGCCGCTTTCGATTTTACCTAACAAGTTTCTTGCTGCACTTGAATTTGTTTTTCCAATATAACGTTTCAGAATAGAGATACCTTCACTTTTCTGCCCAAGTTTCACTTTAGACTCTGCAAAGATAAGTAAACTCTCTTCATGTGAAGCGTCAAGTTTATTGGTTTCAAGTGCCCAATATCCAGATTTTTCATAGTCACCTTTGTTAAAATAACTCTTAGCAAGGAAAAATGCATCATCAATATCTTTAGACTTTAAAAAACGTTCTTCCACATCTCTATAAGCAGAGATAGAAGATGTCTCTATAATTTCTAAATTCATCTTTATATTTTTAGAACGATGTACTTTAGTACTTTGCTGTCCACCACTTAAGTCTAAAATAGGTATATCTACTAAAGTCTCTTCAGGTTCAATTGTTAACTCAATTTGCTGACTTGTTTTTTCAATGCCACCTTCTAAATGTTTTAATCCACCATTCAGTAGTGTAGCATTTTCACTTTTTCTATTATACGCCATATCCCTTGTATTAACTCTATCAAAACTAAGCAAGGAGATGTTGAAACTGAAATCAGAAAAGCTTCCTGGCTTTAAAATAAAAAAAGTTGTACTAAGTATCACTACAGCAAAGCTAGCTATATAATAAGGTTTTCTTTGTTTGGCTTTATATTGCTTCCATTGTGTTTCTAAAGTAGAAATATCATGCATGTATATATCCTAATTTAAGTCCTGCCATTTCAATAATCTTCCGTGGTATATGTAAGTAATCAATTTTTCCTGGCTCATTTTTATCATAATATTCACAAATTTCAAACATGGTAAACATCAACTTATTACACTCTCGATAATTTCCTTTTGTAAAGCTATGTATCAAATTAATATCTTTAGGTTTTATACTATTTGCAATTTCATACAAATTCTTTTTCAAAAGTTTCTTATGTATATACACAGTTTGTTCTTCTAAATTCGCATTTTTCAGTTCGATGACTTCCCAAATACGCGATTGAAAATGTTCTTTTGCTATGAGGTCCTCATCTTCCGTTTTATGTAAGGAAACAATAAACTTGACAGATCTAGTATCTGAGAGCAAACGTATTTTTTCCATCATCTCGGTGCCATACATTTGTGCTTCATCTAAAAGAATAATTATTTCACGTTTACCTCTTAAATTTTTACAAAAATCAATAAGTGCAGAAAAGTTAACTTCTGTATTCTTAGGTAAATCTTTATGTGTTAAGACTTTAAATAATTTTTGAAAAAACTCTTTTTCTGATGTGGTAGGTGTATCAAAATAGTAAATTTCTTTTTGATCTTTTAATTTTTCTTGAATACGGTTGAGTAAAATACTCTTACCCGTACCTGGTCTTCCAAACAATAAAATCATTTTCAAAGGTTTTTCCATCGAATGTTGGAGCTGTTCAAAGGCCTTTTGGGAAGAGTTTAGTTCAATGTAATTGTCGATATCAATAGAATCGACAAATACATTTTTAGCTGCTTCGTATCTACTTATCATTAAGTTTTGAATAACCTAAATCTTTTAAAGATACAGATTTAGACGTTTTAATAATATGAGGTGTAATAATGAATACCAACTCTTCTACTTTGTTGATTTTCTCTTCTTGTTTAAACAAATAGCCAAGACCAGGAATGTCTCCAAGAACTGGTATTTTATTGTTTCTAAATCCTGTTCTCGTTGAAATCAATCCACCTAAAATAGCATGTTGACCATCCTTAACTTTAATCACTGAAGAAATTTGTCTTCTAATTAAATCTGGTGGAATGTTTCTTACTCCTCCATCTGCTGCAATGTCATTTCTTGCTTCAGAAACCGATGGGTTAATTTTTAATGTTACAAATCCATTTGCATCAATCTCTGGTGTAATATCTAAAAGAATACCTGCAAATACAGAATCAACCAGTTCACCTTCAGCAGCTACAGCACCACCCCCACCAGAAGCAGTACTTGATGATTTAATTTTATAGAAGAGTTCTTCACCTACAGAAATTAATGCTGGTTGGTTATTTAAAGTCATCACACGTGGGCTTGAAATTGACTTCACATCCCCTTGCGTTGATAAAAACTTCACAATCTCTGAGACTTCTGTGCTTCCTGTAATACTCATTACTTGTCCATTACTTGGTCTGACCCCTTGCGCAAATCCTGCTTCGGTAATACCTTCAATTGCATCAAAGGTATATGATGCAATATTATTCTGTGACATAGCCAATGTATTGATAGTGACATTTTGTAACTGATACAGTTGAGACCAGTCTACACCATTGGTGGTACTGTCATCAAAAAGTACAGACATAATACGTACATCAATAATCACTTGAGATTTCATTTGTT
>WTAE01000240.1 GCA_013139765.1 Sulfurovum sp. | reverse complement strand
AGTCCAGCAATGCGTCTACGCAAGTTTCTCACCCCTGCTTCACGTGTATACTCATCAATGAGTACTTTTAATGCTTTGTCTGTAATAGAAAACTCTCTGCGTTTTAAAGCATGTTTTTTAAGCTCTTGAGGTATGAGGTAACGTTTAGCTATCTCAAACTTCTCTTTAGGTGTATAAGAGTTTAATCCTATAAACTCCATTCTGTCACGAAGTGGTGCAGGAATACGCCCAACATCATTGGCAGTGGCTATAAAAATCGCTTTAGACAAATCCATGTTAAAGTTCAAATAATAGTCTCTATATTTCGAATTCTGTTCAGGATCTAAAATTTCTAAAAGTGCCGCAGTTGGGTCACCTCTCATACTTCGCCCTACTTTGTCTATCTCATCCAGTACAATAACAGGGTCCATGGTTTTTGCTTCGATAAGCCCTTGCACCAAACGTCCAGGCATAGCTCCCACATAGGTTCTTCTGTGGCCTCTAAGTTCATTTACATCTTCCAAACCACCCAGTGCTAAGCGTACAAGTGGACGCCCTAAGGCAGTGGCTATAGAGTTTGCCAAAGAAGTTTTACCTACACCGGGAGGTCCTGCAAAACAGAGTATGGCACCGCCACTCTCTTTTTGTTTAATACCACGCAGTTGTGCCAATTCACGTACAGAAAAAAACTCCAAAATACGCTCTTTAGGTTTTTCTAAAGAGTAATGGTCTTTGTCTAGCTCTTCTGAGACTTTATGAATGCTCAAGTTCTCTTTCGAAAGTTTCCCAAATGGCAATTCAAGTACCCACTCCAAATAACTCTGTAATACATTGGCATCTGCTGAGTCTGGGTGCATACGTGCAAAGCGGTCCATCTGTTTAGAGATCTCTTTAAACGCATCTTCTCTCATATGCTCTTTAAGCGCTGCAATCTTTTCTCTAAAGCTTGCAATCTCTTCTTCTCTTTGTGTATCCATACCCAACTCTTGTTGTATCTCTTTGAGTTGCTCTTTTAAGAAGTATTCTTTATTGGTTTGTTCTATTTTGCTATGTACTTTTGTACGTATTTCACGCTGTACTTTAGCAGACTCAATTTCAGCAGTCACTACATCTATGAGTCCAAGCAAACGTTTTTCTATGTTCACTTCTATATACAAGGCATAGGCTACTTCTTTATCAAGTTTCAACATCGAGGAGACCAAGTCAGAAATACGGTTTGGTTCATCATTTTCTTCTATGGTACGTACCAGATCTGCAGGTATTTGTGAATTCATAGAAGAGAGTTTTTTTATCTTGTCACGTAAAATATTCATCAAAGCATCTGCTTTGAGTTTGTTATACGTTTCTAACTCTACAATATCAATATTTGCACGGTTAAACTCTCCCGCTTCTTCTGTAAGGATTTTTGCACGTGCAAGCCCTTGGAAAAGTATCTTGACACGCCCATCAGGTATTTGTACCTTACGCATAATGGAGCCTACAACACCTACTTTGTACATGGCATCAAAATCTCTTTTGCCTTCTTGACCCGCTACAGAAGAGGTAACAAAAAGTAAAGAGTTGTTTTCCATGGCATCTGTGGCGGCATCAATGTCTTTTTGATTGGTTAAAAAAATAGGGCTAATCATAAAAGGGTAGAGAAAAAGTTCATCCTCAACCACTACGGGGAGGACAGAGGGTAAAGCAGCATAGTCACTAAGTTGCATAATACATCCTTTGGATTTGAGATAAAAATTAAAAAGTAAATATTAAGAATATTAATATTTACTTTTTAGCTCTTAGGCGCGATTAAAAGCCGAAGCTTTTAATCAAAGACATACCCCACTATGTCTTGTTCCGGAGGTGTAATGTCTGACGATTCAACCACAGAACCTTTGTTTTTATTTCTGTAAATTTTGGCAGCATCTTCTTTACCCGTTCTATCATACAAGGCTGCAATGTTTTCATTTAGCAAGTACTGACTCATATGTAAACGTATAAGTATGGTGTTAACCAATGGTGCATAGTCAGACCCAGGGTAACGCCCAAGGTAGGTTTTTGCACTGTTAATACTGTCAATAATCAGTTTTTGATCTTTATACACATCTTTAACCCCTAAAAATGAGGCTTTTAGTTTCATAAAGTCTGTGTATTCACGGGTGTTTTCATCCCCAAAACGTTTGTTGTACTCATCCAAATAATAGTTTGCAAGCAAATACTCTTCATTGTTCATGTGTGCATGTGCCAACATCATCACAGACGTAGGCATCAGTGGAGAACGCATATGTTCACTTTTCAAAGAGATGTAATACGCATCTGCTTTATCCAAAGAGCCTTTGCTAATGCTGTGCGCAATCTTTTTGTACCAGTAGAGTGCCGGCTTGTTAAATTCTGCAACATCTTCATCCGAGCCACCACAGTTGACAAACACAAAAACCATCATCAGGTTTAAAGCTATTAAAATACTTTTCTTAAAATTCATTACTACCTCTATATATGTCTTATAACTATTATAATATCTCAAAGTATGTAAGAGGTGAATTAGATATCAAGCTTACAGACCCTCTAAATGACTTTTTGTAAAAAAATACGCATTTTCTCATCTTTAAGTATAAAAAATTATTATTTAATACTTATTTTATCTTCGCTGTGCTATTCTATCATATTAAGTACTATGATGAAAAGCCAAAACTACTGTGAAGTAATGACGGAAAGCTACGGATCTCTAGCAGGCCGCCGAGCTATCAAGCATAAGCATAACGCTTGTGTCATCACTTTGATGTACAAAAATTCGCCCTGTGACGACGGGGTAACAAAAGGTGTTATTTATGAAAAAAACTAATCTTATTTTTCAACTCTTACTTTTTCTTACTATTTCTTCTACTTATTTATTTTCCGCAAGTGATACATATGTACCAGATCCTGAAGGAACTGTAACACTATTGTCCATATCAGGTTATGATAGTAATGCAAATAGTTCATCAAGGAATGACTTTGTGTATTATCGCTTTGAGCTAGAGGTAGCAGGAGATGTAACAATCACAGTGAATGATGTTGATACTACTGACGTCAGGTTTAACTATTCTACTCTTGATTATCCATCTGTAGACTGGAATAATGGATTTACAACTGAAAGCCTAACTGATCTTGCACAAAATAGTTATATTTACTTGGCTATTTCAAGTGATCAAGGTAACACTGCAGAAAAATATCAACTAGTAGTCACTTTAACACCAACATCAGACTCCAATTTAACTATCACTAAAACTAACAGTGCGGATGTTATAACAATCAATGAAGACTTTTTTTATACTATTAATGTTAAAAATATAAGTAGTAATCATGCAAATACTATTACAGTGACAGATGTTCTTCCTGAGGGTTTGATTTTTAATCAAACAGAAACCAATGCACTTTCTCCCTACTGGGATTGTTCTATATCCAATGGAACTGTAACTTGTGATCATAATGCTACTGGTATGGGGGGAGGAGAAACACATACTATTTCCTTACAAGTTACCGCTCCTTCAGATGCTGGAGACATTGAAAATAATGCCTCTGTGTCAGGTAGTATCACGGGCACGACACATGCAGATATAGCCACAGAAACAACCATTATATCTGCTGATGTTGACAGTGCACCGCACCTTTGTTATATTGAAAATACCCTCAGTTTGTATAATGACGATGAGGAAGCGAGAGATGCCGCTTGTGAAAAAACCGGTAACTTTTATTTTGGTAATGGATGTACAGCTTCAGTGATGATTGTCGATACAAATCGCTCCAATGAAGATTTAATCAATGTAATTATTACAAAGATGTATGCTCCTGATTTAGATCATGGTTTAGCGACTACAAGTCAGGGTGTATTGGAATCAACTGATAGTGCTACAGGGGGAGCCTCTACTTTGAGTATTGCACAATTTCCTTCCTATACAGAAGGCTATGTTGTAAGAAATATAACAGGATTTGTTAACGATACAAACTTTACAATTACAGATGAAAACACATACAATAATGGTCAAGGAACATTAACTCCTGCTCTATACGGAGATTACAATGTATCAGGGGTACATCATAGTGGACGTATTTTTACCTGTAGTGGTATAGGTGAAGGAGGAATAGAAATCACCTCTTCTTCTGATGTCATTGATACTAATCTTACAGATTCAATAATGGCTGGCAATTATAATAGTAGTAGTGTTCCTAACCCCATTCCTTTTGATCCAAACGATGGTAATATAAAATATATACAAACAATGGTTGCGTTAACTGCAAGTAGAGATATTGTAGGGGTTTACCTTGATATCAATGATGAAGCCACAGGATATACATATTTAGGTATTGAAAACCCTCCTCTACCTTATACTATTATCCCTCTTTGGGCAAACAGTGATTGTAGTGTCGCTTATGGAAATGTTGAGATGCCTAATGGGGATCAACTCTTAATTGAGGTTCCAAGTGGAAGTTATTCTGCTATAGCTCAAATAAAAGTCCCACTTACAGTAAGAAAAGATGCAAGAATACACATGACCGCCGTTGATCCAAATGGACTAAGTCTTGATGCACAAGATTGTATGTCACGAAGTAGTACCTCAGGTAACTTTGCAAGGATTGCACAATGTGCAAACTCCACAGACCACTATACAGATGCATTTGGTCAAGATGCCTGGGATCGCTGTGGGGCGGGAAATGGTGCCCCATGTTTATCTACAAACGGTGGGTTTAGTGATTCTGATGAGGATTCTTATAATCCACTATACGATAATGAACTTGGATGTTATATGTGTACTTTCGACATCCAACCTTCATGTTCAACAGATAATTTTGCCATACGGCCGGACAGGTTTGTGGGCGGTATCACCCATTCTGATGCTCCCCATCTTTTACGTGCAGGTAAAGAATATGGAACATCTCTCACTGCAACAAACCCAGATAATACAGTAGCAACCAGCTATAGTGCTGCAAATACCAATGTTTTTGGTACATATACAAACAAATACTTTAAAAGTGACTGGGGGAATATAGCTCCTATAAACCTTATAGATCCAACAGTGCTACTCAACGACCCAAATATAATGAACGGAGATTCTGGTTTCGATCCAATTGGTGCACCTAGTATGATTGCTGGATTATCGCATGATACAGCAAATAGTGCTTCTGATCCTGATCCTATTATTAATCTTTCATATAGTGATGTGGGAGAAGTCACGTTCTATGTGTATGATGAGGAGTGGGCAGAGGTAGATGATGATGATACACCTCAGGATTGTAACAGCACAAACCATACATACATTTGTAGCGAACAAAATCTCACCTTTATTCCTCATCACTTTAGGGTAGATAGTATTCACCTTAGAAATCATCGAGATGGAAACTTTACATATCTTTCCAATGATTTAAACATGTCTGCACACATTGATGCTAATATCAGCGCGATGAATGCAAATGATGATCCAACGCTAGCTATAGATACATCACATATCACACAGAACTTCCGTCAAGGTGCCCTTTATTATGAAAATCCAGTCAGTGTAGACTTGAACGTTACAGAGTGGAATGCAGCAGTATTAGGACTATCAACACGACATCCAAAAGATGTCCTTGTAGATAATGACCATACACATGATATCCCTCCAGGAACAGAGCCTCTTGGATTTGGGGGACCTGATGCCAATGGTGTACATAGTATAGCATGGAACGATACTAATGAGACACAAAAGTTGATGTTCAACTATAAACGCCAGAATAATCAAACAGTTAACCCGTTTATCCTTGATGGTACTGATGTTAATGTTACCGTGAACTCAAACTATATCAGTGCTGGAGTAACAGCAATGATTACAGGTAGTGGTGTAGGTGACAGAAATGCCACCTTTGTTTTTGCAAGAGCAAAGACTGCTGATATAAATGACTTTTATGATGGCATAAGTGCTGCCAGTATTATTACACCTGCTACTATTATTGTTTACTGTGATAAATGGCCTGCATCTGCAGTAAATTGTCCAGGAGTGGATCGCATCAATGGACAAGCCAATATAAATTATTGGTGGCTTTCAACTGAACATGATATGCCAGCCAGCAGTCATGATGGAAATATCACACTCACTGTTGTATCAGGTGCTAATCTCAACGATCCTGTTGTAAGTATTGATACAAGTAATAATGGCGTAGATAATGATATTGTGGTTAGCAATACGGGTCCTGCCTCGTCCATTGTAGATATAAACTTGGACACAAGTTCTGCTAGCAGCACCAGCTCGTGGCTTATATATAACCCGTCTAGTAGTATAGGTGATCCAATTCCATTCTATAAAGTAAAATTCATAGGTACTTCAGGCTGGACAGGGCATGGTAAAACAGGGCATGTAGTTGATTCTAATGCTAGCAAAAAAAGAAATAATAGAGTTGGGTGGTAACAATGAGAAGAAAAACTTTAAGAGATGCCATTGCAATGATAGAGCTCATCTTTGCCATTGTGATAATGGGAATTGTAATGATGTCTGCTCCGCTACTCATAAGCACAGCTAGCAAAAGTGGCTATGTTGCCATACAGCAAGAGTCCATCAATGAAGTAGCCTCACAGGTCAACATTATACTCGGCTATCAATGGGATGAGAACAATACCAACGAAAGCTATGACCCGATTGTTTTAAATACCTCGGGGGATGGCGGTCTAGATGAAAATGGCGTAACAGGTGTACGTGCAGGAACACCAAAAGAGAGTTATCGTAAATTTTTCTCTTCGACAGGACAAAGAGGTATCGCTTCTTCCATAGGTGCTGACAGTGGAGAAAAAGATGACATGGATGATTTTGATGGTACACAAGTTCACTTACAGCAAGCACAAAGTGGTGGAACATCTGACTATATAGAAACAACTACTATAGACATTGATAGAACCGTAAAATATATGTCAGATGCACTTATTTCTGGAAATACTTATATAAATGGAGGAGGGGGAACCCTATCATTTTCGCCTACCTTTACAGATGGGACGCCAACAACCAATATCAAAAGAATACAGGTTACAATCACCTCGTCCAGTGGAGTTGAAGAACTAGATAAAACCATAACACTACATGCCTTCTCCTGTAACATAGGTAGTTTTGCATTAGAGGAGAGACCCTAAATGATACATACATCCAAACGCTCATTCAAAAAAGCTTTTTCCATGTTAGAACTCGTCTTTGTCATTGTCATACTCGGCATCGTCTCTTCCGTAGGAGCAGAACTCATCGCTAGTGTTTATGAAAGTTACATCATTCAAAGAGCCCAGCACCGTGCCTCACTCAAAACAGAAATTGCTGCAACACAAATAGCCAATAGACTAGCTTATGCTATACCTGGCACGGTTGTAAGAAGAACAGGTACAACAACAACAGCTGAAGACATCAATGATATTCCTGCTTCACCTGTTGATTCATATACTGTACTTCAATGGGTAGGTACAGATGCAGACAGTTTCAAAACGATCACTACAAATACAGATCGTCGACCCGGCTGGAGTGGATTTTGTGATGTAGACAATGCCGCTTCTTCTTTGTCAGGCACAACCATCTCAACACCGGGTTCTAATCTTGGATTGGCTTCAACAATCATTACTAATCTCGGTGGGAACATAAACAATGCAGCCATCTATTATGAATCAAACAAAACACTTCAAAGAAGAGATATCGCAAGCGTAAGTGGGACCACCATAACGCTAGATGATAACTTGACAAACATATCAGAGCACTATAAACTTGCATGGACTTCTTATGCCCTGGTAGTAGATGCAGCGGGTACACTCTCATTACACTATAGATTTACACCTACTAGAGGTATAGATGTTACAAATGATTTAAGTTCTATTTTACTCCGAAATGTTAGCACTTTCAAATTTAAAGGTGATGGACGTACCATACGCTTCAAGATTTGTGTCGATGAAGAGATAGGTGAAGACTTCAAAATTACCATCTGTAAAGAAAAGGCGGTATTCTAATGAAATATACAAAACACAGAAAAGCCTTTTCTATGCTTACGGCTATTTTTGTCATAGTCATTATGGCAGGTATCGGTGCACTTGTCATGAGCCTCTCTGGGAAAATGGTTAAAGAGACTACTACGCAGTTTCAGAGGGAACAGGCTATGCTATTAGCAAAAAGTTATACTGAATATGCCATTATGGCAGTAATGTCTAACGACAGAAACGGTACTAACTCTTGTCTTGAAACTATAAATAGTGATAATGTAATTAGAAGTGAAAATAATGGAGGATTTGAAGTCAGAGTTCAGATAGCCTATATCAGTAATGGCTCCGGAGAACTTACTTCATGTAGCGGGACTAGAATTTTTAGTGATGCCAGCACTACAGCCGAATCTCCACTTAACATTATCGTAGATGTCTATGTCAAATATAAAGACTTTGATCATCATGCCTATGATGGAGATTTTGATGATGTACCGTACATAACCTACCATAAAAGGACTCTGCAAAAAATATGATACATTTTAACTTAAAAAACAGACCGGCTTTTACTATGATAGAATTAGTATTTGTCATTGTTGTGCTTGGGATACTCGCATCATTGGCAATGCCAAGACTAGACAGAGACCTTAAACAAGAAGCAGCAGACAGCATACTTTCCGATATCAGATACACACAACACTTAGCTCTTGTAGATAATATGCATGAGTACGATGATGTGAAGTGGCAGCAAAAATTTTGGCGGGTTGTATTTAGCAACTGTGGAAGTGATCTCTTTTATATGGTAGGGAGCGACACAAGTAAAGATGACTCTTTAAGTGCAAACTTTGCACTTGAAGAAGCTGCAACAGATCCCACAAATGGGAAACCTATGTTTAATTCATGTGGTACAGACAACTCTGCCTATAGTGAAAGAATATTTATAACAAATAAATATGGGATCACTGCTGTGGCAGCCTCAAATGCCTGTAGCAATAACAATAGTAATAAATATATAGGATTTGACCATCTAGGCAGACCTCATTATGGTTTCTCGGCAGCTACAGCACCTGACTATTCTAGTCATATAACATCAACATGTACCTTCACTTTCACTATGTCTGATGGTGATACTTTTGGTATAGAAATTCTACCTGAAACGGGATATGCGCAAATTGTTGGACAGGATGCTTCTTAACTCCCTTAAATCTATCCTTATCACTCTAACTTAACATTTTCCGAAAGATGTAATCTCTGTGGTGTGCAATCGCATACCACATTAAATCTTAAGCCATTTACCCTTCATTAAGACAATTCAGTTACAATTAAGTATAGGTATTCGATATACCTATACATTGATACTAAGGATAAATTATGAATAAAAGTATTACAGGAAGACACTTCGAACTTACAGAAACG
>WTAE01000148.1 GCA_013139765.1 Sulfurovum sp. | reverse complement strand
CCTTTTTTGATCTTTTGGGTCATTCTTTTGGCTTCTTTTGGGTCAATGCTTGCAGCGGCTCTTTCAGCTAACCCTTCCACATCTCCTGCACCCATAAGTCTGTTTACAATTCTTTCTGAAATGAATTGCTCAAGGTCAGGCATTTTCTCACCATTACCGATGAAACGAAGAGGAACACCTACTTGTTGCGTAAGCCCAAGTGCAACCCCACCTTTACCGTCACCATCAAACTTAGAAAGAACCACACCGGTGATACCGATTTTTTCTTTAAAGGTTTGTGCTGTTCTTACAGCATCTTGACCTGTCATGGCATCTGCAACATAAAAGAGTTCATCTGGGTTGGCAATTTTCTTTATCTCTGCCAACTCATCCATAAGTGCATCATCAATGGCCAAACGACCAGCTGTATCTATGAGGACTACGTCATAAAGTTCTTTTTCTGCTTTTTCTAAACCACGTTTGACAATTTGTGCAGGTGTAGCACTTTCATCTGCAACCAGTTCCACTTCAATGCCAGAGGTGATTTGTTTAAGTTGTTCAACCGCTGCGAGTCTTTGTAAATCGGCTGCAATCACAAGTACTTTTTTCTTTTTCTGTTCTTTTAAAAAGTATGCCAGTTTACCTGTCGTGGTTGTTTTACCAGACCCTTGTAAACCTATCATCAACACTACCGTTGGTGGCTTAGAAGCGAAAGTAAAGCCTTTAGCTGCACCTTCCAAAGTAAGGATGTCTGTGAGTTTTTCTTGTAGGGCTTTTAAGAAGTTGTCTTTACCTACCCCATTCTTTTTAGTCTCAACTTCAATATACGCAATAAGGTCTTTTACAACTTTATGGTGTACATCTGCTTTTAGAAGTGACTTTTTAAGTTCAGTGGTTGCTTTTTTAAGTGCTTTATCATCATCGTGAAAACGAATCTTGCCTATGGCATTTTTAAAACTGTCGGTTAACGTATCTAACATATATGGCCCTGTTATTTTTTCTTACGTGATTTTACCCTATATGGGCTTAAGAGATGAGAGAGGCCTTGAAGGATATATTGCAGAGATGATATAAATACTTCTCTTCATGTTCCAGACTTTAGTCTACTCATATTTTATGTAATAGACAGTAGCTATAATATTTTGTTATCAGCATTAGTTTATTCTAAGCACTGTATACTTAAAACGAATACATTATAAAAAAGGACATAAAAATGAACAAAATAATTACTTTATCACTTGTTGCAGCAACATTGTTGTTTACAGCTTGTGGAGAAAAGACAGATGAGAAAACGGCTAAAGCTGTTGAAAGTACAAAAACAGCTGCACATGACATTGCAGAAGCCAGTAAAGAAGCTGCAAACTCTGCCATGGAAGCAGCTAAAAAAGCAACGGCTGAGGCTAAGATAGCCGCAGAGAAAGCTATGGAAGCAACAAAAGCAACTGCTGAAAAAGCGATGAAAGAAACAAAAGCGGCGGCAGACAAAGCCATGGAAGAAGCAAAAGCAGCGGTAGGCAAAACAGGTGATGCTGTCAATGCAGCCACTGCAGCAGCTGCTGCTTCACTTGCAAACGACGCAGGGAAAGAAGCTTATGCTGCAAAATGTAAAAACTGTCATGGTCTAGATGGTAAAACCAAAGCACTTGGAAAATCAGCTCTCATTGGTGGTGTAGACAAAGCAGCCTTAGTTGAAATGCTTAATGCATATAAAGCAGGTACACGCAATGTAGCGGATAGTGGTATGCTCATGAAAGGCCAAGTGGAGCATATGGATGATGCAACTATAAAAGCGCTAGCAGAGTATATTTCTAGCTTAAAGTAGTAGAGGGAGAGAGCGTAAGATCACTTCTGTGCTAGACATGAAGCATAGCACAGAAAGTGAAGTAATTATTTTTCGAGTGCTTCCGCTTCTTTTTCAAGTGCTTCATTTAGTTTTTCAGTTTTTTCAGAGAGTGATTTTTTAAGGAGTTCAGCTGTTTGCTCAACATTCTCTTTTAACTGTTCCTCAGTTGTTTTCTTTTCTTCACAGCCAGATGCCATCAATCCAAAACCTACAATAAGACTCAATACAAATAACTTTTTCATTATAGTGCTTCCATTCGTTTTATTAGCAATCATTTTTTTCCTTTTAGTGTGTGTTAAAATTATTCTAACATCTAATCATTATCTAAGGGCTTAAGCTCTTATTTTAAATCTGTACTATGATACATTTTTAATTGCCAAGTCGCTTCACCTTGTACAAGTTTATATTGTAGTTGCCGCGTGCCACCCTTAGGGCAACAGTTTGCATCACCCTCTTTGTAAATGGGGAAACGTCTTGCCAAAGAACTTTCAACCACAGCAAATTCATCATGTCCCATGTATCCCACAGAATTCTTTTTGTCGTCTGATAAGGGTGCTAGGTAAAACCCTGAGAGTGACTTTTTGTTGTTTGCAGAGTAAGCCACCAAAGATCCGTATGAACCAGACCCTGCTGAAGATACATAGACATAAATTTCTGGGGAACCGTCACTGTTAAGGTCTGCAATTTCAGCACCTCTCACAGAGCCGTCTATCTCTTGTTTAATGACATTATTTGTACCAAAAAGCCCACTTGGTGTAATGGTCAACTGATTAAGTGAACCTTCATTTGTTGCTTGAACATGAAATGTGATGCCTTGAAGTTTTAATACTTTGTCAAAACCCTTTGAAGTACTCCCGGAGGTATCTTGAATACTTGAAAGACCATACTTTTCTTTCAGCTCTTTAATGCGTAACTTGTACTCGTCCACCATACACTTTTTTTCATCGTCAGCTTTCCAGCAGTCATTACGGCCTTTTATCCAGCCTCTTTGATGGGCTTTAAGCATGTCTTCCTTAGACGCTTTGGCTAAAGCTTGTGTATAGACGGAAGCTAATTCTTTATCGAGATTCATTAATGCATCCGAAGCACAAATTTTACCTTCTGCACTCTTTTTTTCAACTTTTGTACAATCAAAACTTGGCTGATTTGCAAAGGCAAAAGAACTTACAAAAGCACTTAATAGAACTCCTGTAGCCACAGTGGTTAATAATTTCATTTATGCTCCTTAAATTTTTTGTTTTAACGGCTCGCTTCAACTTGCATTTTGTCATAGCCATAGACATCATCGAAAAACATCACTGTATCATTTGTATCTACCAGTGCCGTAAAGTAAATAATATCTACAGGAATAGTTTGAGAAAGACGATATGGTGTTTTTTTATTTTGTTCCAAGATTTTCTGTGCTTTTTCAAAATCAATTCGAGGTTCAATCGTTGCAAAAGTTTCAAGTAACTCAAAAGGTTTTCCTAAACGCACACAGCCATGACTGAGCGCCCTGTAATCTTTTACAAAAAGATTTCTTTGGTTTGTGTCGTGCATGTAGACTGAGTACTTATTTGGGAATAGGTATTTCACTTTTCCCAAAGCATTTTTTATACCAGGTGATTGCATAAACTTGTACGGAGGTAAGCGTTTTCCATACTTATGCCAATTGACAGAATAAGGGTTTACCTTAGGGGAATG
>WTAE01000230.1 GCA_013139765.1 Sulfurovum sp. | reverse complement strand
TTAACAGACATAGTATAATGAAAAAGATCATAAGTCTTGTACTTGTAACTATAATTACACTTATGATGAGTGCTTGTGGCGGATCATCAAACCTGACTTATAACAATAAACAACTCACTATTCAAGTAGAGAAAGAGTATCTGCAGCTTGATGGTACTCTACTCAACGAACGCAGAGACAACTTCAGCAGTCTATTCCTCAGCCAAAAGGTTTTACGCTTGGATGAAGGTAATCTTGTGGTGTATGAAAATGCCAGAACAGATCTGGAATATGAGTTTGAACCATCGATCATGCACAGTATTAAAATTATATTTGAGGCTAAAAGTGTGATCATGGTTTATGGTAAAGGTCATCTCTATGCCTATCAACTCATACTGAAAGACGGAAGACTTCTCAATGTTGTTGCGCAACAGGGTGATACACAACAGCTTAAGTTCGTCTATGGCTTGAGTACAGCACAACTCAATAAAATGTTAAAACAGTTAGACCCTAATACAGGAGGAGCTTACTATAAACAAGTGATCCAACTACACGATGAACGTGATGCTATATTAAGTAAATGGGATGTCCAGAAGATTCATTTTCTACCACTGGTAGTTCCCTTGGCTAAAATGATGGGAAGATAATATTTACATAGTAATTTCATAAATCATTTGACTATTCTTTGGAGTAGAGACAATACACATATAATACACATATATTTACCTACAATACTGATATTAAATCAAATTGAAGGTTAAAGGTAATTTATGAAAAATTATATATTTTTTGGTGAAACTGTAGAGGGGTATGATATACCCGTACTGAATGAACGTGAAGCAAGAGCTGGAGCAGGACTATTGTTCATGTTCGCAATGATCTCTTTTTTAAACTCCTATCTTCTACATGATTTTACATTTACTAAGATTTTTGTCACTATTTTTATGGTTGATTTTTTTATTCGTATTTTCATTAATCCCAAATATGCACCCAGTCTCATTTTAGGACGAATATTTGTACAGAATCAAGCACCGGAATATGTTGGTGCCCCTCAAAAAAAGTTTGCATGGTATATTGGATTTGTACTCTCTGTAATCATGTTTTTCATGATCGTCATATTTGAAGTAATGACACCTATTAAAATAATTATTTGTCTATTGTGTCTGGCATTACTCTTTAGTGAATCTGCTTTTGGTATCTGTTTGGGATGTATAGTTTATCACTGGGTCTATAAAAAAAGTCCAAACTACTGTCCTGGAAATGTATGTGAGATAAAACAAAAAGAAGAGATACAAAAAATATCTAAATTACAATTAGCTATTATTTCTATTTTTTTAGTAGTTGTTATTGTCTTTAGCACAATGAGTTTAAATCAAGTAACAGTGAATAAAACTAAAACTATGAAATGTGAAACAGGAAAGTGTGGAAGTGGTATGTGAACTATTTTATAAAATGATTTTGAGTGACTGCATCCATCATTCAAAGATGAATGCAAATCACTTAAAATTCTATTTCATTGCAGCAATGTGATCTGCAACAGCTTTGATAGCAGCATCATCCATAGTTGCTACTTGACCTTTCATAAGACCACCCATTCCGTGTTGGTTAAGTGTTCCTGCTTTATAACCGTTAAGTTGCTCAACAGTTTTTGCAGCATCTTGACCTGTGATAATTGCAGATTTTCCAAGAGCAGCTTTTTCACCGTTTGCACCATGACAACCAGCACATGTAGCATAAGCAGCAGCTCCGTCAGCCATAAGTAGTGTAGATCCAGCAAGTAACATTGTGATTGCTAATTTTTTCATTTTAATTCCTTTTATTTATGTAGTATTGTATTATTAATGATTAAAAACTTAATCATTAATTACCTGTAATTGTACATTTGTTCGCAAAATAATAGTAAGATTTGACTTAATCCCAAATTAATTTTTTAACACGAAGGTACATTACCTGAGTCAGATGCATATTCGTATACAAAGTCAAAGACATCTGGGGCATATTTCTTTTTAAGTTTGGCTTTCGGGCAAATTCTTTTTACCTCACTTGAAAACTTACCAGCTTTAAAGATTGCTTCCCATTCATCTTGCGTATGTTTATGTGCAAACTTAGATCCAGAAAACCCACAACGTGCCTTGAGTTTTTTGAGGTATATTTTTTGTCCCTTTTTAATGTCTGCTGTTGCAGTTGCAGTAAAAAGTGTCATACTTAGTAAAGTAGCGACTGCTAACTTAGTAATTGCCTTCATTCGTTAATCCTTTTTCGAAGATGATGTATCATATCATGTAATTGTGAACCTATTGTGAAAAGATCTTTAGATCAACTCATTATAGCTACACTGTTTCCCTATGTTACACTTATCTTAAATGAATTAACACTTAGGAACAACACCGTCTCTAGCATATTTGTATGAAAACTGGTACACATGTTTCCAGTATGATTTTTTAATCTTATTTGTTTTTAATCTTGGGCAAATGCTTTTTGCCTCTGCTTTAAAGTCACCGTCTTCCCAAAGCTCTTCCCATTCGTCTTGCGTATGATTTCTAGCAAACTTTACACCAGAAAACTTACAATACTTACGGAATTTTTTCTTGAAGATCTTTTGACCTTTTTTAGGGCCAGCAGACGCTGTTGTTGTGACTGTTGTCATAGCTAATCCTACCACGATACACGCTGTTAACAATTTTTTCATTTTCTCTCCTTTATATCCTACCTTGTCCATAGGTCGAATTATATTGTACTACTTCAATTTGTTAAAAACCTTAAACTTCTCCCAATAAATATCAATGGCTTCTGTTAATATTTCGTCACTTAAGTTGGTCTTATTTTTAATATTATAATTGTCTATAAATAGCTTGGACATGACAGAGATATGTTTAGACGGATATTTCAAATAATGTTTTAATCCTGCTTTTAAATTTTTCTCTCCTCCATACACAAGAAGGTACTTCATAAACATACTTTGTAAGCTCACAGGTAAATGGCTATGACAAGAGACACACTCACGTTCATAAACATTTTCTGCAACGGCACTCAA
>WTAE01000002.1 GCA_013139765.1 Sulfurovum sp. | reverse complement strand
GTTGAAATTTAAATTTGGATTGTTTAAAAAGTATGGCCGGGAGAGGGGGATTCGAACCCCCGGAGGTATAACCCTCACCGGTTTTCAAGACCGGCACATTCGACCACTCTGACATCTCCCGACATTTTTAAGAAGTGAATTTTACCTAAAAATAGATAAATTCTAGTTTATAACATTTCTAAACCCTAAGGTAAAGATTTTTTATGGAGGAGCCAACCAGACTCGAACTGGTGAATAGCAGATTTGCAATCTACGGCCTTACCAACTTGGCGATGGCTCCATGTAATGTAAAAAAAAGCGAAACATTAAAAAGGATACCTAAAATAAGTATACTATTTAATGTTTCGCTTAATGGTGCCCGAGGCCGGACTTGAACCGGCACGATCGCAATGATCGGGGGATTTTAAGTCCCCTGTGTCTACCAATTCCACCACTCGGGCATATTGGCACCATATATAAATAAAATGTGCATCTTATGGAGCGGGCGAACGGGTTCGAACCGTCGACCCCAACCTTGGCAAGGTTATGCTCTACCGCTGAGCTACGCCCGCATGTTCCATATCATTTTTAAGAATACACTTAAAATTGGAGTGCGATTATAGCCTAAAAGACTTTGAAAGTAAAGAGAAAATAGGGCTTTTTCGCTATAATCACTAAAATAAATAAAAATTCCTGAAAAGTTAGCTAATCTTGTCTCTTAAAGACGTAATTAATTGGCAAAAAGGGAACAGAAGAACTATTTTCTTCTAAAGGAGCCTAGAACAATGAGAAGTAATGAAATTAAAGAAGGTTTTGACAGAGCCCCACACAGATCTTTGCTACGTGCAACTGGTGTAAAAGATGAAGATTTTGAAAAACCATTTATTGGGGTAGCAAACTCATTTATTGAAATTATTCCTGGGCACTTTTTCCTTAACAAGGTGGCAGAGGTTATTAAAGAAGAGATTCGTGCAAACGGTTGTGTACCTTTTGAGTTTAACACCATTGGTGTAGATGATGGGATTGCCATGGGTCATGACGGTATGCTTTACTCGCTACCAAGCCGTGAAATTATTGCAAACTCCATAGAGACGGTAATGAACGCGCATAAGCTTGATGCGATGATAGCCATACCTAACTGTGACAAAATTGTTCCAGGGATGATTATGGGTGCTTTACGTGTGGATGTACCAACCGTGTTTGTTTCTGGTGGTCCAATGGAAAAAGGATATACCCAAGATGGTACACCAATTGACTTGGCTACCGCTTTTGAAGCAGTGGGTAAACATGAAGCAGGTGAAATCACAGATGAAGAACTACTGGACATCGAGTGCAATGCTTGTCCAAGTGGGGGTTCATGTTCAGGGATGTTTACCGCAAACTCAATGAACACGCTCATGGAAGCAATGGGAATTGCACTTCCAGGGAATGGAACCATTCTTGCCCTCACTCCAGCCAGAACAGAACTTTACAAACAAGCAGCCCGTCGCATTTGTGAGATTGCAAAGATGGAAGCAGCGGAACAAGAAAAGTACCGTATGAAGAATATCCTTAATGAAAATGCCGTGCGTAATGCTTTTGCTGTTGATATGGCTATGGGTGGCTCTTCAAATACCGTACTTCACATGTTAGCCATTGCAAGAGAAGCAGACGTTGACTTTCAACTTTCAGACATTAATGCCATCTCTAAACGTGTGTCACATATTGCTAAAATCTCTCCATCACTTTCAACCGTGCACATGGAAGACATCGACAAGGCAGGTGGGGTGAATGCGGTAATGCATGAAATGCTGAAACGTGGTGATAACATTTTATTTGATAACCTTTCTATTACAGGTGAAACCCTCTATGAAAAAGTAAAAGATGCCTCGATTCTTGATACAAACATCATTCATACCATTGACAACCCTTACTCAGAAGTAGGTGGACTTGCCATACTTTATGGTAACTTGGCAGAACAGGGTGCGGTTATTAAAACTGCAGGGATTACTGGAGACAGAGTCTTTACTGGTACCGCTGTATGTTATAACTCCCAAGATGAATGTATTGAAGGTATTTTGGCTGGAAAGGTAAAAGCTGGGAATGTAGTTGTCATCCGTTATGAAGGTCCTCGTGGAGGTCCTGGTATGCAAGAGATGTTAAGCCCTACTTCACTCATTATGGGTATGGGGCTGGGTGATAGTGTTGCACTTATTACGGATGGTAGATTCTCAGGAGCTACGAGAGGTGCGAGTATTGGGCATGTAAGCCCTGAAGCTGCAGAAGGTGGTCTTATAGGGCTACTTGAAGATGGAGATGAGATACACATAGATGTAGACCAATACATCTTACAAGCAAACCTTTCTGATGAAGTGATCGCTAAAAGACGTGAAAACTTTACCCCACTGGTAAAACCACTTAAAAGTAAATGGTTACGCCAATACAGAGCATTGGTAACCAATGCCTCTGCAGGTGCTGTGCTAGAAGCCGACTAAGGCTCTAGCGATAGCAATCGCCCCCTACTCACCTAAAAATATTACAAAAAATTCATACTCCCAAACACATTCTCAAGGCCAAACGAGCCATGACTTTCCATGCATAGTAATCTATATGTCGCTTGTGCTTTTTTCTTTTGGGTTCGTTTTCTTTTTTTGCGCATTGCAAAAAAGAAAAGGAATGAAGAAAACTCAAACCAAGTTCAAACAATAATAAAAGTTAAATGGGGAAATATGAGGAGTAAAGACTCCTCATGAAGAAAAGATGTTTAAAGTAAGGCTACCTATTAAGAAGGTCTTCTTGCACCTTTATAACGTTGAGAATAAAACCTCTTATTTAAAGAAGTAATCACAACTTTATGTTTTGCAGAAGAAGCATGGATAAACTGATTGTTTCCAATATACATACCTACATGATTCACATA
>WTAE01000042.1 GCA_013139765.1 Sulfurovum sp. | reverse complement strand
ACATGACACCGAGTCCTGGGGCTACCTCATGTTTGGGAAATGCGGAGAGAGATATGAGAGAGATTGTGAGACATTTAGGGCTTGAGTATGATGAGACACAGTTTTTGGAAGATTTGACGGAATAATTTCGTTCTGTATTAACTATGGTATATATTTTAAGACCATATAAGTGGATACTTTGATTTGCTATTATTTTAGATGTCGCGTTGGTTCTCTCTTCATTTTTTTAAAAAACGAAGCAAAAAAGCGTCACTTCTCTCGAATCGCTAGTCGCTTATTCGGTCGTTCGGAGTGACCTTTCTTTCTAATGGAAATATAGGCTATCGCCGACTGTACGAGATTCCTTTTTAAATATCTTTTATAAGCCAATTATTATCCTATCACATGAAAAGAGTATCATATAGTCATGTCCTATTTCTATCTACACTCCAAACGTGGCGATAGCCCATCCCATCAATAAAAAAACCTGTTGTGGCGAACGCCCTTGAAAGCGATAGCGATTCGAGAGCCACAACGACTTTTGCTTACTTTTCTAGAAAAGTAAGGAGAGAAACATCACCACAATCCAAATAAAGAGGAAATTCAAAAAATAATACACACATATTCTACACAAGCACGTTATAGTAAAACAACTTAAGATTGTACTCCAAAAGGATTCCCATCATGCCAAAAGACACTATGACCCTCACAAACAATGCAACAGGTGAAAGTTACGAATATGACATTTTAAAAGGTACAAGAGGGCCTGAGGTTGTAGATATACGCACTTTTTACGCAGACTCCGGTATGTTTACCTATGACCCAGGGTTTACAGCAACAGCGGCATGTACCTCTAGCATTACTTTTATAGATGGAGAGAAAGGAGAGCTTCGCTATCGCGGCATCGCCATAGAAGACTTAGCAAAAAATCATAGCTATATGGAAACGTGTTTTTTACTCTTGAACAAACGTCTTCCCTCCAGAGATGAACTCATAAGCTTTGATCTTGAAATAAGACATCGTGCCTTTCTTCATAGAGGTTTACAAAAGCTTTATGATGCCTTCCCCGATAATGCACACCCTATGGCAACGCTCTCTGCAGCAGTCACTGCTCTAGCCTCATTTTATGATGAACATGTCAATATAGAAGATGAAGAGGCTTACCTTGAAATGGCACACCGTATCATCTCTAAAATACCTACGATTGCAGCCTTTGCCTACAGGCAGTCATTGGGCATCCCTTTTATAGAACCAGACATTGATTTAGGTTTTACAAAAAACTTCCTTACCATGATGCGTGCTTATCCTGGTGGGAAAATGCATCTTTGCTGTGGTAGGCATGCAGATATTAAAGATGTAGAAGTACGTGCTTTAGATACTATTTTCACCCTACACGCAGACCATGAGCAAAATGCTTCTACTACAGTAGTGCGTGGTGTTGCTTCCACAGGAGCACATCCTTATGTGGCTATCTCTTCAGGAATATCTGCACTCTGGGGACGTGCCCATGGTGGTGCCAATGAGTCGGTCATTTCTCAACTTGAATTTATTGGTTCCGTTGATAAAGTAGAGGACTTCATTAAAAAAGCCAAAGATCCAGATGATGACTTTCTCCTCATGGGTTTTGGCCACCGTGTCTACAAAAACTTTGACCCACGCGCCAAGATTTTGAAAGAGCTACAAGATGAGTTACATGATGAATTGAACTTAGACTCTGAACTTATGGCCATTGCTCGAAAAATAGAAGAGATTGCCTTAAGTGACGAATATTTCATTTCACGAAACCTATACCCAAATATTGATTTTTATACCGGAATTATTTTAACGGCATTAAAAATACCAAAGTCTATGTTTACACCTATTTTTGTAATTGGAAGGACGGTTGGATGGATTACGCAATGGATAGAATTTAAAAAAGATGAAACTTCAAAAATTGCTCGTCCGAGACAACTTTATACAGGTGACTAACTTTGTGGTGTTGTGAGGGCACAACACCCTACAAATACAAGCCAAACTAAGCATTTTTATTTTATTTTCCATACTCAGGGTTAAAAACATTGCTAAAAGTGCTTATTTCTCTTCTTGGGCCTATTTATGAAGGTTTTGGAGGACTACCTCTCTTATAGCCTCAGTGTAAGCCGTTCATTTTCAACATAAGAGTCTTTGTCAAACTTTTCATCTGACAATTTTACAAACTTACCATAAATGTATTCCCCATGTGTGGTAATAAACATTTTCAATTCTATGCGGTGGGCTTTGGTATTGGTTGAGAGATATATTATATCAAGTAATCGAATCAGATTATTGAATTCCAATAAATCTGCCCCTACAATATCTTTATGCGCAGAGATATAATCTAACTGTGCTTTTAAATTATTGGCGCGTGTAAACAAAATGGATGCATCTAAAATACTCATATCACTCTCCCTAATTTATGTAGTATAACATAAAATAATAGTTTTTTTATTTTATGTTTTATATTGCGTTGTAGGGGACGATTGCTATCGCACCAATAAGTTGCATAAAATAAAAGTTTTTCTTTTATGCAAATTGTAGCGTTGTTTCTCTCGTCATTTTTTTTAGAAAAAAACGAAGCAAAAAAATCGTCACTCCTCTCGAGTCGCTAATCGCTTATTCGGTCGTTCGGAGTGACCTTTCTTTCTAATGATACCTTGGCTATCGCCGACTGTGGAAGTTTTACTTTTTAATATCTTTTATAGGCCAATAAACTTTTTAACGGTGCGATAGCAATCGCCCCCCCCTACATATCCCAAATCTTCAAGGACAATCCATTTACTCCTTGCAGCATTCACACTACACAATCCAATTTCAAGCGCTAGCTCTTTGCGTTTTTTTCTTTTTTGGTTACTTCTTTCTTTTTCCGTCGCAGGACAAAAAAGAAAAAAGTAATGAAGAGAAACAACAGCACAGTAAGAAATAATAAGGAAATTTAGAAAAGAAAAATGTAATTATAGCGTTGAGCGTCTGATAGATGTTCCACAGCTAAAGCTGAGGAACGAGATTAAGAAGTGGTTAAAATATTATTGACACCCAACACATTCTTGTGAACGATCTTCCACATCCCCTGAAGATTCCGGAGATTGTGATCTTAGGTAGTAAGTTGACTTCAATCCAAACTTCCAAGCATTCATGTAAATCTCATTGAGATATTTACCTGAAGCTTTGTCAAGCGTAATGAAAATGTTTAGTGATTGACCTTGGTCTAACCATTTTTGACGAATGGCCCCTGCTTTGATGAGGATGTTCTGGTCTAAGTCATAGGCTGGTGTGTAGTACTGCCATGTGTCTGCTGAAAGATTTGGTGCAACCACTGGGATGAGCCCAGAGAGGTTTTCTTCAAACCACTTTCGTTTATATACAGGCTCAATGGCTTGTGTTGTCCCTGTCAAGATAGAGATAGATGACGTAGGAGCAATGGCCATGAGGTAACCATTTCTCATACCATCTGTTTTTACTTTTTCACGTAAGGCTTGCCAGTCGTGGTTGTAACCAAACAATCCACCTCTGTCAACCAATTTACAAGCATTTTCATTGGCTTTGTCAATAGGGAAAATACCTTTTGACCAGTCTGAACCATCAAACGTTGGATAAGCACCTTTTTCAAGTGCCAAGTTAGAAGACTCACGAATGATGTGGTAAGAAAAAGATTCCATCACTTCATCTATTTTGGTAAAGTGTTCATGGCTTCCCCACTCAATGCTTTGTTCCGCAAGCATTTGTGCTTCACCCATTACCCCTAGTCCAATAGAACGTGACTTCTCATTGGTCTTTTTCACTTTTGCCAGTGGGTAGAAGTTCAAGTCAATAACATTGTCAAGCATACGCGTGGCAATAGGAACAACACGGGCCAAGTCTTCTTCTGTATTTACTTTTGACAAGTTTACAGAAGCGAGGTTACACACGGCTGTATCACCATCTGTTTTTTCCTTGTCAACAATCCAGATTTGTTTACCATTTAAGCTGTCAAGTGCTGTCACTTTTTTAGCTGGCTTCGTAGTACCATTGTCTACTGTTAACATTTCATTTTCGTCATAGGCTTCTATAGAACCATCGTCAAATGTAAATTGTGTTTTGTACGTGTTTGGTCCTGTGTTTTGGAAAATCTCCGTACAAAGGTTTGTTGAACGAATCACACCCACGTGTTTGTTTGGGTTTGCTCTGTTTGCTGTGTCTTTAAAGGTAAGGAAAGGATTCCCCGTTTCAAAGTATGAACGCAACATCTCTTTCCAAAGTCCTTTGGCTGAAACTGTTTCTCTGGTAATTTCATCATCAGATTTTTCAAGTTCAAGGTAACGTTTCTCAAAGTCTTCACCATAAAGGCTTGTCAACTCTGTCACTTCAAAAGGATCAAATAGTGTCCACATTTCATCGGCTTCTACTCTTGCCATGAAAAGGTCATTTAACCAAATTGCAGGGAAAAGGTCATGGGCTCTACGACGCTCTTCTCCTGAGTTCTTCTTCAAGTCAAGGAAATCTCTAATGTCAACATGCCAAGGCTCTATGTAAACAGCAATGGCACCTTTACGTGTACCTAGTTGGTCAACTGCAATGGCGACATCATTCGCAATTTTCAAGAACGGAACAATCCCTCCTGCTGCGTGTTTGTGTCCATCAATATATGAACCCATACCACGAACTAAAGACCAATCCCAACCGATACCACCACCAAACTTAGAGAGTAAAGCCATCTCTTTGTATGCATCAAAGATACCTTCAATGTTGTCAGGGGTTGAACCAATGTAACAAGAGCTTAGTTGGTGTCTTGGTGTTCTTGCATTTGACAATGTTGGTGTGGCTGCCATGACTTCAAATTTTGACAAAATGTCATAAAACTTTTTTGCCCATGTTTGACAATCAAATTCATTTTGAGCCAAGAACATTGCCACACCCATAAAGAGTTGCTGTGGAAGTTCAATAGGTACACCTTTACGGTCTTTCAATAAGTATCTGTCGTAAAGTGTTCTAATACCCAGGTATGTAAACTGTAAATCACGTTCAGGGACTAAATAGTCATTGAGGTCGTCAAGGTCATACTTGTCTTTCAGCCCAAGAACAATACGCCCCTCTTTCTCACCACGTTCAAAGTGATCACGAAGATTGTTGTAACCTGTAAACCCTGTTACTTTGTGGTAAATGTCATAAAGGAAAAGACGTGAAGCCACAAAGGTCCAGTCAGGTCTGTCAATGTCAATCTTGTCAACAGCAGTCTTAATAAGGGTGGTCTGTATCTCTTCAGAGCTAATCATGTCACGGAATTGTAGCTTGGCATCTACTTCAAGTTCACTTTGACTTACACGGACAAGACCTTTAACAGCTGCTGCTGTATATTTTTGTATCTTGCTAACATCTAAAGTTTCTACTCTTCCATTCCGTTTGACAACTCTTATCATTCCCGTCCCTTGTGACAAAGCACTTTTAAGAGTGCTAATTTATTAATTTGATTTTACTCAAATTTACCTTG
>WTAE01000134.1 GCA_013139765.1 Sulfurovum sp. | reverse complement strand
ACTTAGACTTAAAAGTGAGTATGCATCAGTCTATGTCGGTGGGTGCAAACATCAACGGCAGCATTAAGTTGGGTGCCACACATGAGAAGATGGTGAAAGAAGTTATGCCTTGTGACAAGACACAAGCGTTGATGCTGAAAGAAAAAGCTTCTGGCCTTATAGAAACTTCAGACTTACAACTCAAAGAACTTTTCTGTGGTATGCGTGCAGGTTCTAAAGATTATTTCCCTTTGTTAGGTAAAGTGATTGATGTGCCTAGCATGTTAGAAACTTACCCCAAAATCCGTGTGGGAGCAAAACCTGAACTTTCATATGTGGACAATGTATTTGTTTTAAATGGGTTAGGCGGACGTGGGTTTGTTTTTGCACCGTTAATGGCCAAGATCTTAGCTGAACATATTGTAAATAAAAAAGAGTTAGATCCACGTATGAATCCAGACCGATTGTTTTTAAAGTGGTGTAGAAAACTGGAATATTAAATGTCGGGGGTGCCTTCATCCCAAATTTCCCACAAAGGCTCTTTCCTCAAATCTGGAAACCCATCAAGTATCTCTTGGGGTTGAAACTTTGGTTTGTAAGCAAAAGCTTTACACCCATCTACCCAATACCCCAAATAGATCCATGGAAGTTCTAAAATTCCTGCCAGTTTTATTTGGTAAAGCAGTGAGTACGTCCCCAATGACAAACGTGCATAGTCAGGGTCGTAGTAGAAGTAAATGGAAGAGATGCCATCATCTAAAACATCAATGAGATCCACCCCTACAAGGACACCATCTATCACATAAAGTACTTCTTTCCCAAAATCATGGGCACCATCTACAAAGTTTTCATGGTATTCACGCTGGCTAATGTTTCGGTGTTGCCAACCATCGGTGGCAGACTTAAACGCATGGTATTTGTTATAAAGGTTTAAGTGTGCCTGTGTGAGTGTAGGCTCTTGTATGATGATTTGTGTATCAACATTACGTTTAATGGCTTTACGTTGAGACTTGGTATATTTGTACTCTTTAGCATCAATACGGATGCTTTTACACTGCGTACAGTCTTTACAAATAGGGTGAAAGAAGTACTTCCCAAAACGTCTCCATCCTCTGGCTATGACAGTAGTAGCAAACTTTTTAGAGGCGTTGGAAACATACTTGTAGTTCATACGTACCTTGTTACCAGGGATGTATGCACAGTCATAGTCCAGCATAGAAAAGTCTGTTGATGGTGGGTTTAGTAAATCAAGTTCTTCATTCATAATCGCGATTATACCAAGTTTAGTGTAAAATAATGAACCCTCTGCATCACCTAGACGCTCATAACATCACTAGCTTTTGTCTAGGCTAGGCACTCTTTTGAAGTCCTAGCCATAGCTAAGTCGAAAAAGAGTAACAACGCATAGGCGGAAGCTAGTGTTGCCCGAAGGGTGAGCTTTGCAAACGCAATCTTTCACAAGATACTTACTTCATCTTAGCTTTGGCTAGGACTTGTAAGTCTCTTATAAAATCTTACATTTGCAAAACCCATTATGAGTGTCTAGGTGATGCAGAGTGTTCAATTACAAAAAAATAGAGGGGTACATGTTTCTTTATCAACCAACATCTGGGTACTGTTACAACAGTGATTCTATTTTTCTTTACGACTTCATAAGCAGGTTTAAACCCAAAGGGAAACTTTTAGATGTGGGTTGTGGTGTAGGCATTATTTCTCTCCTTCTCTCACGTGACTTTACTTTAGATACAAGCATCATAGACAAACAAAAAGTCATGTTGGATTACGCTGAACAAAACTATGCACTCAACGGCTTGAAAGTGCAAGGGCATTTGGGTGATTTTACGGAGTTTAAGTCAGAAGAACGGTATGACTTCATTGTCTCTAACCCTCCTTTTTACGATGAAAATGTACAGCAAAGTGAGCATGCACACTTAAACATTGCACGGTACGCTCAACACTTGCCCATTGAGAATTTTGTAAAAAGAGTGAAGACGTACTTAAAACCAAAAGGCTGGTTCATTTTTTGTTATGATGCCAAGCAGATTGACCTCTTATTGTTTCATTTAAAGGGTCATGGCATCAACCCGGAGAAGATACAGTTTGTACACTCTAAAATAGACAGAGAGTCCAAACTGGTTATGATCGCAGCACGTAATAACTCAAAGTCTATGACACAGATATTGCCACCTTTTGTGGTTTTTGATGACAATTCTGTCTATAGAACAAATGCACAAAAAGCGTTTGACAAAGCAAATACAAACAGTATAAAAGGAGATTGGTAAACATGGAATTAATGACACATGAACAGTATGATTTTAAGTTTGACCCCTCTGCTTGTGAAGCCTGTGGCGGTCATTGTTGTACCGGTGAGAGCGGCTACATTTGGGCAAAATACACCGAGATAGAAAAAATGGCAGACTTTGTTAACCTTAGTGTTGAAGATTTTGCTACAATGTACTTAAGAAAAGTTAAACACCGCTATTCTCTTGTAGAAAAACAATTGGCACCTGACAATTTTGCCTGCGTGTTTTTTGATGAGAGTAAAAAACGCTGTTCCATTTACCCTGTACGACCTTTACAGTGTCGTACTTTTCCGTTTTGGGAGCAGTTTAAAAATGATGAAGATGAGGTAAGAAAAGAGTGTCCTGGAATCGTATAGTTTTAAATCTATTTGTTACACTATCTTTAAGCACAGGCATTCTTCATGCCCAAAAAGTGTTTCCTCTCACGGAAGATGAACTTATCATGCATGGGATTCTGTATGACGAATACAGAGCTTATGAAAACAGTTACCAAGTCTATAGAAAACTTTTTGATGAAACGGGTTCTGCAGTCTACTTGTTTAAAGAAGCTACCTCTTCACTTTTATGTAAAAAACACATTAACGAGAGTATTGACCGTTTAAAAACATGGGACAAAAAGCACCCTGACAAAGTGGCAGTAAGACGTTTGCTTATTCCTCTGTATTTGACTAACCGAAACATCAAAGAAGCCAAAATAGAAGCGGAATTCTTGCTTGAACAGTCTACTTTACCTCGAGACTTAGACTTAGCCTCCAACTCCTTTTTATACTCGGGAGACTTTACACGTGCGTTAGAGCTTTTGTCTACGGTGTATGAAAGTAGACCAAGAGAGAGTGTGCTTCTGCGTATGGTTGAGATTTTAGATGAGTTTGCCAATGACCGTCAAAAAGCCATTCAACTTTTAGAGACACACCGCCGTATGAACATTGCGAGTAATGATGTGCTTTTAAAACTTTTAGTACTCTACCAAAAAGACAAAAACATTCAAGGCATTTTAGACACGTACAAAGAGATGTATGCTCAAGACAAGAACATTGAGTATTTGAAAAAGATCATTGATGCCTATATTTATCAAAGAGATGTAGATGGTGCTATTGCCTTTTTAGAAGAAGACAAAAGTGAACCTGCACTCTTGTATGAATTGTACAAAGTAAAAAGAGCATTTAGTAAAGCCATTCTACTGTTAGACACACTTTACAGTGTAGACAAAGATGCCAAATGGATTGCGGAAAAAGGTGTCTTGATTTTTGAACAGTCTGAAGACAAAAATGACAAAAAAATGATAGGTTCTGTACTCTCACATTTTGAAAAAGCCATGGCTTTGGGGAATGATGACAGTATTTATTTAAACTACTACGGGTATACGCTCATTGATAAAGAAGTAGATATTAAAAAAGGTATGAAGATCATTTCTGATGCTTTGGTACAACAGCCTAACAATACGTATTATTTAGACTCTTTAGCCTGGGGACACTATAAACAGGGTGAGTGTAGGAAAGCCTATGACTTAATGAAAAGGGTGGTAGAGGAAGAGGGTTTAGAAGAGCCAGAGATCATCAATCACTGGAAAGCCATTCAAGCCTGTCAATAAGCCTTCTACTACGCAAATAAGCGTGGCATAGTAGGCTTTCGCTATAATGCAATAAAATTTTTTAGAAGTAGAGTAATATGGCACAAATTTTAGATGAAATCATTAAAAAAACAAAAGCAGATTTAGAGAAAAGAAAAGTAGATTTTCCTATGGATTGGTTAGG
>WTAE01000077.1 GCA_013139765.1 Sulfurovum sp. | reverse complement strand
AAATACAGTTCTCCTGTACTCTTCTCGCCCCATCATCACTAATCTTCATAGCATGGTCATAAGTATTTAGTGTAAATGCTTTTGAATGGTTCCATCCATCAAGTGCTTTTGCCATATACTTTTCTACAAATCCATCTGTTGGTAAGTGACACTCAATACATGTTGCTTCTCTAGCATGTGAACTGTGTTGCCATGTAGCATACTGCGTATTCATAACATGACAGTTGATACAAGCTTTTGGATCACTAGATAGATATGACAAAGCTTTAGATATATATACTATGTATCCAAATCCAGCAATAGCAATTATAAATAGTGTTATTGCTAGCTTTTTGATAGTCTTACTTTCTTTCATTTTTCCTCCTTTATAAGATTAATTTTTAAATTGTTCTCGAAAAGACGCTGGAATTATATCAGGAAATTGAATAGATATTCACTAAATTTTAGTATTTAAAAAAATTATACTTGACAGTTAAAAACAAAGAAGTAAATAATCTCACAAATACTGTATACGTAGGCTCTACTAAGGATTTAACTTTGAAAATAATTTGATAATTTTTTTGAAAAAAATACAAAATTTAAAATATTTTTGTGATAAAATTATCATTAAATAATTACAAAATTGCTATAAAATTATTAGCAATATTTACTAGGAACTACTTATGTTTTAAGCTAGAAATTAAAAAGAAGAGGTTGGTTTATAGAAGAATGATGCTGTGATATTATTATTGTAAAAATAATTAAGGTATTGATTATTAGAGTTTAGTATTATGATTATATTATTTTTTGATTTGTTTGTAAAAAGAAGTGGCGCGGTGGACGAGATTCGAACTCGCGACCCCCTGCGTGACAGGCAGGTATTCTAACCAACTGAACTACCACCGCACATAACACTATAAATTGTAAAAAGTGGTGACCCTTCATGGATTCGAACCATGGGCCCATTCCTTAAAAGGGAATTGCTCTACCAACTGAGCTAAAAGGTCACTGTTTACGTCCTTATTACTTGAATAAGTGGACGGAATTATAGCCCATAAAGCTTATATTGTCAAGAGATATTGGACAAAAGTTTTAAATTTCTAAAACTTCTTCTAGTTTCTGTATCGCAAAGGCTGTAGATTGCGCTTGTATTGAGGCTCTGTCACCTTTAAAAAGACAATGGTTTACCTCTTCATTTTCGGCTGATTTAATACCAATATAGACAGTACCCACAGGTTTTTCATCTGTTCCGCCAGTTGGACCGGCTATTCCAGAGACAGCTAAGACATAATCTGCGCCTGAAGTTTTTTGTATACCTGCCAACATTTGAGAGACGCACTCTTTACTAACTGCACCAAAAGTTTCTAATACTTTTTGCTCAACACCAAGCCAAGAATGTTTAATTTCATTAGAGTAAGTAACCATAGAACCATTTAAGACAGCAGAAGCTCCTGAAATGGAAGTAAAAGCTGCGGCAATCTGCCCACCTGTACAAGACTCAGCAAAAGAGATGCTTTGTTTTCTTGTGGTGAGTTCTTCAATGATTTTTTTGACATTAGTGTGATTTGTTTTCATAGTTACATTATAACAAAATCTCTTACAAATCACGCCAGAGCAGTCTACAGTATAGTATAATCATCTTTTGGATATAATCTCACGATAATATAACACAAGCAAAAGCTAAATATGAAGGTATTATCGACTATGGATTACAAAGACACACTTCTCCTTCCCAAAACTGATTTCCCAATGCGTGGAAACCTCCCAACAAACGAACCTAAAAAGTATAATGCATGGTATGATGCAGGTATTTACGAGCAAATGAAGACAAAACGTGAAGGTGCAGAAATGTTTACACTTCATGATGGACCTCCTTATGCCAATGGTGACATTCACATTGGTCATGCACTGAACAAAACACTCAAAGACATCATCTTAAAATACAACTATTTTCAAGGTAAAGCCGTACGTATGACGCCAGGATGGGATTGTCATGGCTTACCTATTGAGCAAAAAGTTGAAGAGAAACTTGGTAAAAGCAAAAAAGAAGCAATGCCAACAGAGAAGTTTAGAGAGCTTTGTCGTGCGCACGCTGCAAAGTTTGTTGACATCCAAAGAGATGGTTTTAAACAGTTAGGAATCATTGCTGACTGGGAAAACCCTTATGTCACAATGGACTTTAAATTTGAAGCCAACATTTACAGAACACTTTGTGAAGTGGCGCAAAAAGGTTTACTTGTTGAAAGACATAAACCAATTTTCTGGTCATGGGCAGCAAGAACAGCATTGGCTGATGCAGAAGTAGAGTATGAAGACAAAGAAGATTATTCTTTGTATGTACACTTTGAACTCTCAGATGCTGCCAAAGAAAAAGTAGGGGTAGAGGGAAAAGCTGGACTTGTCATTTGGACAACAACACCCTGGACACTTCCTGCCAATACAGGGATTTCACTGAATCCTGAAGAGATGTACGTACTTACAGATGATGGTCATATTGTTGCAGAAGTGCGTCATGACGCGATGGTAGAAGAGGGTGTTGTCTCAGGACATGCTTCACGTAAGTTTGCTGCTACTGAACTTGAAAATCTTCTTGCGATTAACCCAGTAAATGGTAGAACTTCTACGATTGTACTTGGAGACCATGTCCTTATGGATGGTGGTACAGGATGTGTACATACAGCGCCAGGGCACGGTGAAGACGATTACAAAGTAGGACTCAAATATGGTCTTGATGTAGTGATGCCAGTGGATGAAAGAGGATGTTATGATGAGTCTGTTGTCGGATTGAACTTACTTCCTAACCCTGAAGAGTTTGTAGGCATGCACATCTTTAAAGCGAATGAACCAATTTTAGAAATGTTGGGTGACTCTTTACTGAAACAAAGTAAGTTTATGCACTCATACCCACACTGTTGGAGAACTAAAAAACCATTGATTTATAGAGCAACCAACCAATGGTTTATCTCTATTGATGACAAGGCTGAAGGTGCTAAAGATACGCTACGTGATACAGCACTAAATGCTATTGAAAATGTAGACTTCTACCCAGCAACGTCAAAAAATCGTCTTAAACCAATGATTGAGGGTAGACCTGACTGGTGTATCTCTCGTCAACGTTCATGGGGTGTACCTATTGCATTCTTTAGAATCAAAAGTACCAAAGAGGTTATTTTTGATCAGGATGTACTTGAACATATCGCAGCACTTTTTGACATTCATGGCGCAGATGCTTGGTATGCAATGAGCAACGATGCACTTTTACCAGCGAACACAAAATACAATCCAGATGACTTAGAAAAGATTTCTGACATTTTAGATGTATGGTTTGATTCTGGATCTACATGGAATTCTGTACTAGGTTCAGGAAACTACGATGCGGGAGAATACCCAGCATCATTGTACATTGAAGGTTCTGACCAACATAGAGGTTGGTTCCAGTCTTCCCTTTTACTCTCTTCAGCAGTGAATGAAGTGTCTCCGTACAAAACACTTATTACCCACGGTTTTACTGTGGATGATAAAGGTGAAAAAATGTCTAAGTCTAAGGGTAACGTGGTTGCCCCAGATAAAGTCATTAAACAGTATGGTTCAGAAATTCTAAGACTATGGGTTGCCCTTTCTGATTATCAGTCAGATTTAAAAATCTCTGATCCTATTTTAAAACAAACGGCTGAGCAGTACAGAAAAATACGTAACACCTTTAGATTTTTACTTGCAAATGTCGATGACTTAAATGCTTATGTTGCAAATGATGCTTATGGTGAACTAGACAGATGGGTTTTAAATAAATCTTCAGAAGTATTTGCTTCAGTAAAAGCGAGTTTTGATGCGTATGACTTCTTAAGAGGTTTTGCAACACTGAACCACTTCATCACCAATGAACTTTCAGGTATCTACATGGATATCACCAAAGACAGACTCTATTGTGAAGATAAAAACGATCCAGTAAGACGTGCAACTCAATCTGCAATGGCACACATCTCTAAAGCAATGCTTGGACTTATAGCTCCTGTATTAACGTATACTGCAGATGAGATTCTTGAATACGCGCCTGCACTCTTTAAAGATGGGATGGAAAATGTATTTGATCTTCTCTATGTTGAAGTACCAAAAGTGGAAGCTTCATTTGACGATGCCATACTTCTAGAAGCAAGAGTGAAGTTTTCAGAAGCCGTTGATAAGCTTAAAAAAGAGAAGCTTATGAAGTCTACACTTGAAGTTGAGATAGCAGGGGATACAAGTATATTTGCGATTAATGATTCAAAAGATTTGGAAGATTGGTTTGTGGTTTCAGACATCAAATCAAGCTCCGAGAGTGAACAAGTGGCTTCATTTGAAGTAGAAGGCAAAACATTTACTGTCCATAAAGCATCTGCTGCTAAATGTCCAAGATGTTGGAGATTTACTTCCACTTCTGAAGACTGTGCCTGTGAACGTTGTGCCAAGGTAGTTGCTTAATGTTTGACATGACTCAACCCATCGGGATGGAAGTGATAGCTGGTTCTATTGTTTTTATTTTGGCTGTGGTTGGTCTTGGTTTGGCGCTTGTGTCGTATTATAAAAAGAAATTAGATATCAAATAAGGAAAAATGTTGATTACATTAAAAGAAGCATTAACAAAATCAAATGAAGAACTTGAACTTCTTAGAGCAGAGCTCGAAGTAAAAGCCAAAGCGTCTGATCTTAACGCTTATGTAGGATTTGAGTCTTCAGGTGCGGGTATTCCCATTTTGATTAAAGATAACATTCAAGTCAAAGATTGGCCTGTAACGGGTGGTTCTAAAATCCTTCAAGGGTACATTGCACCGTATGAAGCCACTGTGATTAAAAACTTGAAGTCCAAAGGAATGATGGCTTTTGGTCGTGCTAACATGGATGAATTTGCCATGGGTTCTACGACTGAAAGTTCTTTTTATGGACCAACTAAAAATCCACATGCAGAGGACAGAGTACCAGGAGGATCTTCAGGAGGTTCTGCTGCTGCTGTTGCCGGTGGCATTGCCATTGCAGCACTTGGTTCTGATACAGGTGGATCCATTCGCCAACCTGCTGCATACTGTGGTTGTGTAGGCATGAAGCCTACTTATGGTCGTGTGAGTCGTTTTGGTTTGGGTGCTTATGCTTCAAGTCTTGACCAAATTGGACCTATCACGCAAAATGTCGAAGATGCTGCTATTTTGTATGATGCCATTAAAGGGCATGATGACAAAGATTCAACTTCTGCAGATTTTGAAATTGAAGACATTGCAAATAACCTTAACCCAGATGTGAAACTGACGATTGCCGTCATCGACTCGTATGTGGAAGCAGCAGATGCAGACATTCAAAAAGCATTTACTGAGACTGTGGCTAAACTTGAAGCTGCTGGACATACCATTGTAAGAAAAGAACTTTCAAACACTAAGTATGACATTGCGACGTATTATGTACTGGCCACGGCTGAAGCGGCAACTAACTTGGCACGTTATGATGGTGTACGTTATGGAACAAGAGCAGAGTCTAAAACGACAGAAGAGATGTTTTACAACTCACGAAGCGAAGGTTTTGGTGAAGAGGTAAAAAGACGTATTATGCTTGGTAACTTTGTACTTTCATCAGGGTATTACGATGCGTATTACGTGAAAGCACAAAAAGTAAGACACCTCATTCGTGATGAGTTTAATGCCATCTTTGAAGAGGCAGACCTTATCCTTTCTCCCGTAGCACCTGCAGTGGCACCTAAAATGCACGCAACAGAGTCTGCGTTAGAAATGTATAAGTCAGATATGTACACACTGGGTGTAAACCTAGCAGGACTTCCGGGTATTTCTGTACCTGTAGGCAAAAACGCTGAAGGCATGCCAGTTGGTCTACAACTTATTGCTAAAGCATTTAACGAAAAAATACTTTTTGATGGCGCAGCTAGCCTTGAAAAAGTTGTAAATTATAAATAAACACCAAAGGACTAAAACATGAACATTAAAAAAAGAGCACTTACATTTGAAGATGTACTACTTGTACCACAACATTCAATTGTCCTTCCAAAAGAAGTAAATGTTACAACACAATTCTCTAAAAGAGTTTCATTAAATATTCCTATTGTCTCAGCGGCGATGGATACAGTAACTGAATTTAAAGCAGCCATTGCAATGGCTAGACTTGGTGGTATTGGAGTTATTCATAAAAATATGGATATTGAAACCCAAGCTTTTCAAGTAACAAAAGTGAAGAAATCAACTTCTGGAATCATCATAGACCCTATTTTCATTGGGCCAGATGCCTCTGTGGGTCAAGCAGATGCATTGATGGGTGAATACCACATTTCTGGTGTACCTGTGGTAGATGAAGAGCAAACACTGATTGGTATTATTACCAACCGTGACATGCGTTTCATTTCAGATATGTCTTTGAAAGTGTCTGAAGTGATGACAGCTTCTCCTTTAGTCACTGCTGGAGAGGGTACAACTCTTGAAGATGCTGCAAAAGAGATGCAAAAACATAAAATCGAAAAACTTCCTATTGTAGATGAAGCAGGAAAACTCAAAGGTCTTATTACCATTAAAGACATTGAGAAAAAAGAGAAACATCCTAATGCGAACAAAGATGAACGTGGTCGTCTAAGAGTGGCTGCTGCCATTGGTGTAGGACAACTTGACCGTGCAACTGCATTGGTTGAAGCGGGTGTAGATGTTATTGTACTTGACTCTGCACATGGACACTCTCAGGGTATTCTAGATACCGTTCAACTGATTAAAAAAGAGCTTGATGTTGATGTCGTTGCCGGTAATATTGCTACTGCTGAAGCTGCACAAGCGCTCATTGATGCGGGTGCTGATGGTGTAAAAGTAGGGATTGGACCAGGGTCTATCTGTACAACTAGAATTGTAGCAGGTGTCGGTGTACCTCAAATCTCTGCGATTGATGAAGTGGCTCTAGTTGCTAACAAGGCAGGTGTTCCTGTTATCGCTGATGGTGGTATTAAGTACTCTGGTGATGTGGCTAAAGCCTTAGCTGTAGGTGGTTCTTGTGTCATGTTAGGTTCTGCACTTGCAGGTACCTACGAAGCACCAGGAGAGATGATCCTTTTCAATGGTAGACAGTTTAAAGAGTACCGTGGAATGGGTAGTATTGGTGCAATGACTAAAGGAAGTACTGACCGTTATTTCCAAGAAGGAACAGCAGCAGACAAACTTGTACCTGAAGGAATAGAAGGCCGTGTACCTTACAGAGGTAAAATAGCAGACGTCGTACACCAAATGATTGGTGGACTTCGTTCATCTATGGGTTACTGTGGTTCTGAAAGCATCAAAGTGTTTTGGGAAAAAGCAGAATTTGTTGAAATCACTGCAGCAGGACTCAAAGAGTCTCATGTACATGATGTAACGATTACTAAAGAGTCTCCTAATTACCATGGGTAATATAAATGTAAAAATTTCTTTTCTAAGACTTCTGGCCATGATAGTATTGCCAAGATTTTTTTATATAGCTTTTGGGGCTTTTAAGATAGGAAGCTATGATATTTTATTAATTTTAAAAAGTACAGTGGGGAGTATTATGGCTACACTTCCAACAGTTATTTTATTTGCGCTCATCACTGAATATTTATTTCATAAATTTTCTGATAAAAAATATATTTTTTTGATTTATACAGTATCGGTATTTATATTAATATACAAATTTGTGCCTCCTACATACTTTGATTATATAAATTATAATAACGGGATATTTAACTTCATCAGTATTATATATTTTAGTATAGTTGCAATAACCGTATATGTTGTATATATCTTTCCTCAGAGTTTACAACAATCAGCGGGCACTCATAAAGTAGAATAACAATTTTCTTTTCTTCTCTCGTTACACCTTGCAAAGGTTGTAACGCATACTTCAAACTGTAAAATATCACTTATAGATACATTAAATCTCGCAGTATACATAATGTATTAGTAGCTAAAACTTTACATATAACGACATATGTGCTATACTCTAGTTATGATAAAGACATTTAAGTGCAAAGAGACCCATAAAATATATAAACGAGAATTCTCTAAAAAGCTACCACAAGATATACAAAGAACAGCCTATAAAAAACTTTTGATGATTGAAGCTTCTATAGATGTGGATGATCTTAAAATCCCACCTGCAAATAGATTGGAAAAATTATCGGGCAATAGAGATGGACAGTATAGTATTCGTGTTAATAAACAATACCGTATTTGCTTTGTATGGGAAAATGGTTTTGCATTTGATGTTGAGATAGTAGATTATCATTAAGGAGATTCTATGAATAAAATAACACCTATACACGCTGGAGAGATACTCTTAGAAGACTTTATGCAGCCGTATGAACTAAGTCAAAATGCTTTAGCTAAGGCACTCCATGTAACGCCAAGACGAATTAATGAGATTGTGAATAAGAAGAGATCTATTACTGCTGATACAGCACTAAGGCTTGCAAAGTTTTTTGGTAATTCTGCAGAGTTTTGGATGAATTTGCAAAATCGATTTGACTTAGAGACTGCACGTGATAGTTTATCAATGAAGATTGATGGAGAAGTAAATCTTTATCATGCTTCATAGCGCAATATAAACATAACTCCAAGCACCCACAAGATATACTTATAAAAGTAATTTATTAAGGGGAAATAATGCACGATCAAACACTTGCTATCCATGCTGGATATGAAAAAGATGCTATGGGGACTATGGCTGTTCCTATTTACCAAACAACAGCGTATGAATTTAGAGATACAGAACACGCAGCAAACCTTTTTGCACTGAAAGAACTTGGGAACATTTATACACGTTTGATGAACCCAACTTCAGATGTATTTGAAAAGCGTTTTGCTGCACTTGAAGGTGGGGAAGCAGCAATTGCTACTGCTTCTGGAATGGCTGCTATCTTTTATGCTATCGCCAACGTGGCTGAAGCGGGAGATAACATCATTGTTGCGAAACAAGTGTATGGTGGGACCACAACATTAACAGGACATACGCTTAAACGTTTTGGTATTAAAACACATTATTTTAATGTGAATAACCCTTCGGAAATTGAAGCACTTATAGATGAAAAAACAAAGATTATCATTTTTGAAAGTATTACGAATCCAAGTATTGATGTGGCAGACTTTGAGGCTATTGTTGACATCGCTAAAAAACATAACATTATGACTTGTGTAGATAACACTGTGGCAACACCAATCTTGTGTAAACCTTTTGAGTATGGAGTAGACATTGTTGTGCACTCTACAAGTAAATACACCACAGGGCAGGGGCTTGCACTAGGTGGAATTTTGGTCGAGAGAAAAGGCTTGGTTGATATGATTAAAGGCAATGCACGCTACAGTCACTTTAATGAGCCAGATGACTCGTACCATGGGCTTGTGTATTCGGACTTGCCTTTGCCACTCTTTACCTTGAGAGTAAGACTCTCACTTATGCGTGATTTAGGAGCAACACCAGCACCTTTTAACTCATGGTTACATATTCAAGGGCTTGAGACTTTGCCACTGCGTATGAAACAACACTCATCTTCTGCACTTACTATTGCAGAATTTTTAGAGGCACATCCTAAAGTATCTAAAGTAAACTACCCAGGACTGAAGTCCAGCAGCCACTATACACTCGCGCAAAAATATTTTAAAAATGGCATGGCAAGTGGTTTACTCTCTTTTGAGGTAGCAGACAAAGAAACAGCGCAGAAAATTGCAGATAGCACAGATATCTTTGCAGTGGTTGTAAACATTGGCGACTCTAAGTCTATTATTACCCATCCTGCAAGCACCACACACCAACAGCTATCAGAGAATGAACTTATAGAAGCAGGGGTTCCTGCTGGGCTTGTAAGATTGTCTGTAGGATTGGAAGATACGCAAGATTTGATTGATGATTTAACGAAGGCATTGGGCTAATTTGTAGGTCGGGGTGCCTCACTCCGACATCAATATGTATATAAAAATATTATATTATTTAAATCTCTTGTCGGGCTGAGGGAACCCCGACCTACAAAGCAAAGCACAAATACGATAAAATATTACAATTAAATTTAGACACAAAAGTACTTTATGAAAATCGAAACCAAAACAGCACAGTTTAGTGCAGCTCTTTACTTAGAATCTGGGCGTATCTTAGAACCGTATGAGATTGCTTATGAGACATATGGTGAACTCAATAGTGACAAGTCTAATGTCATTTTGGTTTGTCATGCACTCTCAGGTTCACACCACGCTGCGGGAACGTACGAGGGTGAGCGAAAAGCTGGTTGGTGGGATGGACTCATTGGAGATGGCAAAGCCATAGACACTGAAAAATACTTTGTGATTTGTACCAATGTTGTAGGTTCATGTTTTGGTACGTCCGGACCTATGAGCAACAATTACTCTACGCAAGCCCCTTACCGACTTAAATTCCCCGTTGTGACCATCAAAGATATGACACGCGCACAGATGCACTTGCTTTCACAACTTGGCATTCACCATGTCAAAGCTGTGGTTGGTGGTTCAATGGGTGGTATGCAAGCTTTGCAGTTTGCAGTGGATTACCCAAACTTTGCAGATGAAATCATCTCTTTGGCTGCCACCTATGCCACACGTCCTTGGACGATTGGTTTTAACAAGGTAGCGGTAGAAGCCATACGTAGAGACCCACGTTTTAACCATGGAAACTATGAAGTTGATGCGTTTAAAGAAGAGGGTTTAGATGGTTTGGCCATTGGTCGTATTGCAGGACATATCTCTTACCTTTCTCCAGATTCAATGGATGATAAGTTTGGACGTAACTATGTCAATAATGATGGTCTTTTTGAACTTTTTGGGCGTTACGAAGTAGAGCGTTACATGGAGTACAATACAAACAATTTTTCACGTATTTTTGACCCACTCTCTTACCTATATATAGTTAAAGCCATTAATACCTTTAATTTGAGCCGTGGATATGACTCTTTAGAAGAAGCGATTTTACGTATTAAAGCATCAGTACATTTGATCTCTTTTTCTTCTGATTATCTCTTTTTCCCTTCGGAGATGGAACACATTGCGAAGATGATGGAAAAAAATGGTCAAGAACATACTTACTTAGAAGTAGAGAGTGACTACGGGCATGATGCCTTTTTGGTAGAGTTAGAAAAATTTGAAGAGAATATAAGAAAGGTGTTAGCATGAAAACACAAAGTTTTGAAGAGAAGTTAGAGCATTCAAAAATGTTACTCGAAAAATTGATGAACCCAGAAATTACTTTAGAAGAGTCGGTAAAACTTTATGAAGAGGGTCTAAAAAATATTAAAGAGGCACAAACACTCATTGAAGAAGCCAAAACAAAAATAACTGTCATAGAACAAGCCAATCAAAATGTGGAGATAGAGTAGATGGCACAACTTGTTGTAGCAGCACTACAACTTCCTACTTTGGGAATGAATGCTACACGCTTAGAGTTTTACCTGAAACAAGCCAAACAAAGAGATGCTGACCTTATGCTTCTTGGCGAGTATGTCCTTAACCACTTTTTTAAAGAGTTCGCTACCATGTCTGTGGCGATGGTCAAAGCGCAAACCAAAAAACATTTGGAACTTTTAAAAACATTGGCTGTGAAATATGACATTGTTTTTGTGGCACCAATTATTATTGCCAAAAAAGACGGTTATTATAAAAGTATTGTCAAAATGAGTGCTAAAAATACACGCTATTATGAACAGCAAATACTTTTACCCTATGAACATTGGAATGAGAAGAAGTTTTTTGCCAACAAAGTAGAAAGCATTAGAGATGCGATGAGTTTTAATTTAAAAGGTTTTAAAGTCATGGTCATGGCTGGTTTTGAGTTGCATTTTGATCCTTTTTGGGAACAGGTGACACGTAAAAAGGTTGACTTACTTCTTTTACCTACAGCATCTACTTTTGGTTCACACAACAGATGGCGTGAGATTATTAAAACCAAAGCTTTTTTGCATGGCTGTTATATCTTACGTGCCAATAGACTAGGAGAATACTCTGACTCTGAAGTAAAATGGAAGTTTTATGGTGACACGATGTTGGTTTCTCCTGAAGGCGAAGTTGAAATGATGTTAGAAGACAAAGAGTCAATGCTCATTGAAGTTATAGACAAAACAGAAGTACTTGAACATCGTAAAGCATGGGGATTTGAAAAAGAATTAAAAGTAAGAGAAGGTTTGGTATGACACAAGAAGAATATTTTAACAGACAGATACAACTTTGGGGTTCAAACGTACAACAAAGTCTACAAAAGAAAAAGATTGCTGTTATTGGTTCTGGTGGTTTGGGTTGTACCCTTGCAATGGCTTTGGGTACTTCAGGTATTGGCGAAATTCACATGGTAGACTTTGACACAGTCTCTTCACATAACATACATAGACAAATTGCTTTTACCTTAGAAGACGAAGGTAAAAGTAAGTCTAAAGCAGTCTGCCAAGTCATAGAGTCTAAAAATCCTTTTGTTAAAGCAGTCGCTTTTGACATGAGCTTTGATGAATTTAAAGAGATGGGTAACAGCTATGATTTGATTTTAGATGCGACAGATAACTTGCCGGTACGTTCTGCTATAGATGCCAATGCAAAAGCCACAAAAACACCATGGATTTATGCTTCAGTAGAAGAGTTTAACGGACAAGTGTGTTTTTTTGAAGAAGCAAACTTTCAAGTGTTTAACATTTCTGACCACAAACCAGGTGGGATTGCTGCACCTATTGTAATGCACATTGGCTCTTTACAGGCGAATCTTGCATTACGTTATTTGGCAGGACTCTCTGTGGTGAAAGATAAATTGTATTATCTCTACTTCAATGATGAGGGTGAGCTTATTACCCAAAAATTTGGCATGCCTAAAGCTTAAAAAATTCTTAGATTATTCAGAGCTTTCTAAAAGAATAGTGATAAAATAAGAAAAAGGAATACTATGAAATTTAAATTACTCTCTGGACTTTTGCTCTCTACACTCTTCTTCTTTGCAGGGTGTACACAAGAGACACAAAACTCTTTGAGCCGTTCTTTACAAAACTGGACTGGGACCAATGGTGTTTTAGACATTTATGCAGGTGACAAACTGGTACACCGTTTTATAAAGATAGACAAGCTCTCTACAGCGTACGGAAGTAATGATGATGTGATGAGACCTTACCGTTATGGCTATGGCTATGATGATGTTAATTTTAACTTTAAAAGAGACAAAGAAGAAGTAAAAGTATATTTTGAATTTTCTGATTACTCTACGTCATACATATTTTATGAAAGAAATACCAATTAAAAAGGATTGAAGATGAAGTTTATATCAACAAAAGAAGCACCACAGGCCATAGGGCCTTATTCACAAGCAATTGAAGCCAATGGACTTATTTATACTTCAGGTCAAATTGCTTTAAAGCCAGATGGTAGCATGGAGACAAGAGGGGTAGAAGAGCAAACACATCAAGTGATGAAAAATCTTTTTTATGTGCTTGAAGCTGCAAGCGCGCATTTTAATGATGTGATTAAGACCACTATTTATTTAGCAGACATGAATGACTTCGATACGGTCAATAAAGTCTATGCGCACTATTTTGGTACACACAAGCCAGCTAGGTCAACCATTGCAGTAAAAACTTTGCCTAAAAATGCACTCGTTGAAGTAGAATGTATCGCCATTGCAGGCGCAGATTATAACTATTAAGAGAAAAATATTGCAGTGAAAGATTTACTTTCAAATTAATTTAAATATATTTTGGGTATAATCTCGAACTTTTTAAAAAACAATAGATACAAAGGGTTTGCAATGTACGCAATCATTAAAGCAAGTGGTCAACAATTCAAAGTTCAAGAGGGTGATATCATCTGTTTTGACAACATGGGTCTTGAGCCAAAAGCAGCAGTAGAATTCAAAGAAGTTCTAGCATTAGATAACGGTGACTTAACTGTAGGTACTCCATTCGTAGAGGGTGCAGTAGTTAAAGGCGAAGTAATCAATGAAGGAAGAGATAAAAAAGTTATCATCTTCAAAAAGAGAAGAAGAAAAGATTCAAAACTCAAAAGAGGTTTCAGAAGAAGCTTTACAAGAGTAAGAATTACTAAAATAGCGTAAGCTTGGTTATTGAAAGATTGTTTTTAACAATTTTCAAGAAGAAAAATTAAAATTTAGAAGGAGCACACTATGGCACATAAGAAAGGTCAAGGATCTACTCAGAATAACCGTGATTCAGCTGGACGTCGTTTAGGCGTTAAGAAATTTGGTGGTGAAGCAGTTATCCCAGGTAACATTATCATCAGACAAAGAGGAACTAAAGTTCACCCAGGAAATGGTGTTGGTATGGGTAAAGACCACACAATTTTTGCACTTATTGAAGGCGTTGTAAAGTTTGATAACAGATCATCGACTCAAAAGAAAGTTTCAGTAGTACCTGCTTAATAAGCAACAACCATAAAACTACCTTTTTGAGGTAGTTTTATTTCCCCTCATTTTACACACTTAACCCCCTCCTAACCAACTTTAAGATATAATCGCGAATATATAACTGTAGGCATGTTTCATGTATCGCTACAGCGTACAAAACTATAAAGGCTTTTTGTGATTAAACGTGTTTTAGTAAAATTTTCTGGTGAAGCTTTGGCAGGTGAAGAAGGTTACGGTATTGATACAAAAATTCTTAATTTCATTGCATCTGAAATAAAAGAATTGGTTGATGCTGGTGTTGAAGTAGCCATTGTTGTAGGTGGTGGAAACATTATTCGTGGTGTGTCTGCTGCTGCAGATGGTATTATCACGCGTACTTCTGGCGACTATATGGGTATGTTAGCAACAGTGATTAACGGTGTGGCTATCCAAGAAGCTTTAGAATATTGTGGACTTGAAGCAAGACTTCAATCTGCTATTGACATGCAAGAGATTGGTGAAGCATTTATTGTGCGTCGTGCCAGAAGACACCTTGAAAAAGGTAGAGTGGTTGTGTTTGCAGGTGGGACAGGTAACCCTTTCTTCACCACAGACACAGCAGCAACACTCAGAGCATCAGAAATTGGTGCAGAGTTACTCATCAAAGCGACAAAAGTGGATGGTGTGTATGATAAAGATCCCAATAAGTTTGATGATGCCACAAAACTTGAGACTTTGACCTATGACCAAGCTTTAAGTGATGACATTAAAGTAATGGATGACACTGCCATTGCCCAAGCCAAAGAGAACCACTTACCTATTGCCGTATGTAACATGTTTGAAAAAGGTAATTTGTTAGCTATCGTTCAAGGCAATACGAGCTTATGCTCCATTGTAAAATAACCCGACTAAACACATTTTAAAGGAAACAGTATGAGAACAGAACAATTAACAGCATTAGCACTAGAAAAAGTAGATTTTGACAAGTACCTTCTTGCAAACGCCGTAGGTAAAAGAGCAGAAGCCATTGCCAATGGTGCAGCATCAGTCTTAGATATTGATACCAGTGATATGAAATTTGCAGATATTGCATTGCAAGAAATTGCTGAAGGTAAAATCACAGTAAGTTTAGAAGGTTAAATCCTTTGGAGGCTTTTCTTAATAAAGCTAAAGACATACATACGATAGAAGAGGCAAAAGCCCTTCTTTGGGAACTCGTTCCCTCTCCTCAGCCTGAAACACTTAAGGCACTTGAACTCTCTCTTACAGCCCATGATGGACAAACACGTAAGAGTGGAGAACCCTACATTGTACATCCCATACTTGTGGCAGCCATTACCGCTAAAATCTCTAACGATGAAATGATGGTGCAAGCTGCACTTCTACACGATGTGGTTGAAGACACAAGTTTTACCATAGAGGAGTTAGAAGCCATTTTTGGTGATGATGTGGCACACATGGTTGAGGGGTTAACCAAAATCGTAGAGATACGTGATGAAGAACTTGTGCCTTCTGGTTCAGATGAAAGACTCATACACTCTGCGCTTACTTTTAGAAAAATGCTTGTGGCATCTATTAAAGATGTGCGTGTGTTGGTCATTAAACTTTGTGACAGACTTCACAATATGTTGACTTTAGAGGCCCTTTCCCAAGAGAAGAAGAAACGCATCGCAGAAGAGACACTGGTGGTGTACGCACCTATTGCCCATAGACTAGGGATTTCAAGACTTAAAAACCATTTGGAAGATTTGAGTTTTCGTTATATTTACCCTGATGATTATAAAAAAATCGATGACTATATACAATCTAACGCCCAAAACTTACAATTTAAACTTAATGCTTTTATTCAGAAGGTAAGAGATACCATAGAAAAAGATGGTTTCCAAAAAGATGAATTTGAAATTTTAGGTAGGGTAAAACACTACTACTCAATTTACATGAAAATGCACCGTAAAGGTGTGAGTATTGAAGAAGTGTTAGATCTACTTGCCATTCGTATTATTGTGAAAGACCCTATTGCTTGCTACCGTGTTTTGGGGCTAATGCACTTAGGGTTTACACCACTTATTTCACGCTTTAAAGATTATATATCTGTACCTAAAGAGAATGGTTATAAAACCATTCACACCACACTTTTTAACGAAGAAGGTATTGTTGAAGCACAAATTCGTACAGAAGAGATGCACCAACTGGCCGAGTATGGGGTTGCTGCACACTGGAAGTACAAAGGTGGAGACAATGCCGTAAACTTGACATGGTTGGAGAGTTTGCATTATCAAAATGAATCGGTTGAAGAGTTTTATGAATTGGCTAAGTCTGATCTTTTTTCTGAAGACATTACGGTATTTTCTCCCAAAGGGGACTTTTATACCTTGCCAAAAGGCTCTGTAGCACTAGACTTTGCCTATGCCATTCACTCTGAAGTGGGCGCAAATGCACTAGAAGCACTGGTCAATAAACAAAAAACATCTCTTTTATCTATCTTGAAAAATGGTGACATTGTGAAGATTATGAAAGATGATGAGCCTCATTTGTACTGTTCTTGGTTGGATACTGTCAAGACATCTAAAGCCCAAGATGGCATACGTTCTGCATGTAGAGCACGTATTAAAGAGTCAGATACACTTTCTGCATATAGCATTATTGCAACACTTTTTGCACAAAAAAATGAAGATGTGGAAAAGCTCATGATTAAACTAGGTTTAGAAGATACTTTGTTCAAATTACCCATACAGTTAGACTATTATAAAGAGGCGATTCACCAAGTGGCTGACTATTTGGGAACCAAAGAGGTACGTTTTTGGGAATTGCTTAAAAAAGGGTATAAACCACCCAAAATAAAAGCTTTGGAACAGTTACAATTTTTCACCAATAAACCTTTAGATGGTATAGAGTTTGATTACTGCTGTCATCCTAAAGTTGGGGACCAAATTGTTGCGTTTTATAAGGGTACAAAGGCTATTATACACCATAAATTGTGTAAGAAAGCCTATGCGAAAATCTTGGAGCAAGAACCAATGATATTTGTCTCTTGGTCAGGCTCAAAGCATTCACGTTATAGACTGATTATTAGTCTACAAAACCAAAAAGGTATGTTGGCTGACTTACTGGCAAAACTGACAGATCTTGACCTCAATATTTTGAGTATAGAGCTAGGGATTCGAAGTTCAGAACAGGCAGAGTATTGTCAAATTGAAGTAGAAAGTGCTGAGTCTAAAAAACAAGCTTTAGCAGATAAAATAGGGCAAAAGTTTAAACTGATTGAAATCATAAGTTTAGACGATGCGTACAATAAATAGAGGAACAGGTTAAAATGATACAAGAAGCACTAAAAGAGATAGCAAGAGGTACAGCAGAAATCATAGACATGGAGCGCATAGAAAAGCTTCTGACAAAGTATTATGATGATGGGACTACATATACGGTAAAAGCAGGGTTTGACCCTACAGCGCCAGACTTGCACCTTGGACATACTGTACTTTTACAGAAACTTGCTACCTTCCAAAAATTTGGGGGACGTGTACAATTTTTGATTGGTGATTTTACTGCAATGATTGGTGACCCGACAGGAAAAAGTGCCACGAGAAAAGTCTTAACCAAAGAAGATATTGTTAAAAATATTACTTCGTATACAGAGCAAGCCTTTAAAATTTTAGACTCATCTAAAACTGACATTGTCTATAACAATGATTGGTTAGAATCTTTGGGTGCAGCTGGAATGTTACAACTGGCATCAAACTTAACAGTAGCTAGAATGTTAGAGCGTGATGATTTTTCTAAACGTTATGCTTCACAAACACCTATTGCTGTGAGTGAATTTATGTACCCATTACTACAAGGGTATGACTCAGTACACCTCAAATCAGACATTGAGTTAGGTGGAACTGACCAAAAGTTTAACTTGCTTATGGGAAGACAGCTTCAAAAGGCCTATGAAGTTAAAAAACAACAAGCAGTACTCATGATGCCAATTCTAGAAGGTCTTGACGGGGTGAATAAGATGTCAAAATCTTTAGGAAACTATATTGGTGTGACGGAAGAGCCTAAAGATATTTACGGAAAAGTACTTTCAATTTCAGATGAATTGATGTGGCGTTATTATGAACTCTTGAGTGAAATGTCTTTGTCTGACATCGCACAACTCAAGGAGGATGTTTCAACTCGTACAGTACACCCTAAAACAGCCAAAGAAAACCTCGCTCTTGAGATAACCACAAGGTTTTATAATGAAGAGTTGGCTACACTAGCAAAAGAAGAGTTTAACTCTGTATTTAAGGCAAAGAACATCCCTACGGAGATGCCTGAGTTTGAAATGCAAGAGGGGATTTGGATTTGTCAAGCATTATTAGATGCTGGACTTGAACCATCTACTTCTCAAGCAAGACGTGACATTAAGCAAAATGCTGTAAGCGTTAGCCAAGAAAAGATTTCTGATGATAAACTCAATTTGGAAATTGGCGAATATATTTTGCAAGTAGGGAAAAAGAGATTTGCAAAAGTGAAGGTAAAGTAATGGAATTTAAATCTTTTAAAATTGGAAAATACACCATTGAAAAACCTATTGTACAAGGTGGAATGGGTGTAGGTATTTCCTGGGATCAACTTGCGGGAACGGTTTCAAAAGAAGGTGGACTTGGTGTCATCTCTGCTGTGGGAACTGGGGTATATAAAAACAGAGCTTATGTTGAAAAAACAGTAGGTAAAGACGAAAGACCATTGGATGCGATTAACTTTTATTCGTATACTGCATTGCAGAAAATCTTTGATAATGCCAGAGAAATTTGTGGAGATGCACCATTGGCTGCCAATGTACTTTACGCACAAAGTGAGTACAACCGTGTGGTAGAAGATGCCTGTAAAGCTGGTGCTGACATGATTATCACAGGGGCGGGACTGCCTCTTACCATGCCTGAGGCAACTAAAAATTATCCAGATGTGGCACTTGTACCTATTGTCTCAACTGCAAAAGCTTTACGTATTTTATGTAAACGTTGGAAAAAAACACATAACAAACTTCCTGACGCTGTTATTGTGGAAGGACCTCTTTCTGGTGGACACCAAGGCTTTAAATATGACGAGTGTTTCTTGGAAGAGAATCAGCTTGAAAATATCTTACCACCAGTAGTTGAAGAAGCCAAAAATTGGGGTTCAATGCCTATTATTGCTGCAGGTGGTGTTTGGGACCATGATGACATTGTGAAAATGATGGAACTTGGTGCTGATGCTGTACAGATGGGAACACGTTTCATTGGTACGGTGGAGTGTGATGCTTCTCAAGTGATGAAAGATATCATTATAGAAGCTGGAGAAGATGATATTAAACTCTTTAAATCTCCAGTAGGTTATCCTGCACGTGGTGTAAAAACACAGTTACACGAAGACATAGAAAAAGGTACCGCACCAAAAGTGGCGTGTATTTCTAACTGTGTGGCACCATGTAACCGTGGTGAAGAAGCTAAAATTGTAGGCTATTGTATTGCCGATAGACTTTCAGATGCCTATGATGGTATTGCGGAGTCTGGTCTTTTCTTTACGGGTGCCAATGGTTACCGTTTACAAGAGATTATTACTGTCAAAGAGTTGATGGATAAATTGATGAATGGAGAAGATAAGTAAATCATGCCAAGATTTACTAGGATTCTACTCTTCTTACTTCTCTCTACATCTTTTCTTTTTTCATTGACCAATACACTTCAAAAAGCGCTGGTGAAAGATGGAGAACTCTCCCTTTCTTTTAAAAAACGCTTTGCACCTGACGAGGTCAAACACTTTACTTTACATAACCCTTACAGAGAAATTTATGACTTAAAAAACACACGTTTGGCACACTCTGGTGTTCCAAGTGGTTTAGGTCAGTATGTAAGAATGGCACAGTATAAACATAATACCGTACGTATCGTGATTAGAGGCACTAAGGGCTACAAGGGAAAATCATACCAATCATTTTTTTCAAGTAGAACGTATCAGATTGTTTTACCTAAAGGAAAATTACCAAAAAGTACTACAAAAAAGCACGTAACAAAAAAACCTGTAACCAAAAGACATAGTAGCAAAAAGAATGTCAGTAAAAAGCCTAAGTCTACAGGGAAAAATGTAAAAAAAGCAGACCCAGTCTATTACTCAAAGGCTAAAAAACATAGCCACAAACATGAACTTATTGTGATTGATGCGGGACATGGTGGGCATGACTCTGGTGCAGTTGGTGCTGGGAAACGTGAAAAAGATGTGGTTTTACAAATTTCAAAACGTTTAGAAACAGAGTTAAAAAGACGGGGACATCCTGTCTACATGACACGAAAAAGTGACCGTTTTTTAAAGTTACGACAACGCACAAAAATTGCCGATAAAAAGAATGCCGTGGTATTCATCTCTGTGCATGCAAACTCTGTGCCTAAAAGTAAACAACACCGCATACACGGTGTAGAGACTTTTTTCTTACAAAAAACAAGAGATGCCAAGTCACAGAGAATTGCTGCAAGAGAAAATAAGTCCGTACTGAAAGGCACCACTAAATTGAGTCAAAATGTCATTATTGACTCTGTGCTTACCGGACCTAAAATTGTACAGTCTAATAAATTAGCTATTGATGTACAACGACGTATGATGGCGAATTTAAGATCAAAATACAAAGGGGTCAAAGATGGCGGCGTACGACATGCACCTTTTTGGGTACTTGTGGGTGCCTCTAGACCTTCTATTTTAGTGGAAGTTGGGTATATTTCACATCCTAAAGAACGTAAACGACTCTTTACGCCAGCGTATCAAAAGCTTCTATCTAGAGGTATTGCAGAGGGTGTAGACAATTATTTAAACCAGCGTAAACAAGAGATAGATTTTTAGTCAGAGAATTTCAATATTTAAGGGGGAAAGATGAAAGTTTTATGGGCAGTAGCAGCACTGTTTTTTGTAACAGGATGTATAGGACCAGGGGTAGACAGGTCTGACTTGGTGGTAGTGATTGATGCAGGGCATGGTGGAGATGACTCTGGCGCCACAGCAGGAAACAGATATGAGAAAGATTTGGTTCTACAAATTACTAAAAAACTTTATAAAGAGTTTCGCTCACAAGGGTTTGACGTGTATCTGACACGTGGAAGTGACAAGTTCTTGAAGTTGGGACAACGTACACGTATGGCTGACAAAAAAGAGGCGAAAGTATTCATCTCTATTCATGCCAATGCCATTGCCAATAAAAGTAAATTTTCTCAAGTAGAAGGTGTGGAGACGTACTTTTTACAAAAAACACGTGATGCCAGATCTCAACGTATAGCAGCAAGAGAAAATGCCTCTGTACTCCAAGGTACAGATACACTCAGTAAAAATGTGATTATAGATGCAGTACTCAATGGTCCTAAAATCATAGAGTCACATAAACTTGCCATTGATGTGCAGAGAAACATGGTTAAAAACTTAAAAAGTTCGTACTCTGGCGTTAAAGATGGTGGCGTAAGACCTGCACCATTTTATATCTTAGTTGGGGCTTCTCGTCCTTCTATACTTGTAGAAGTAGGGTACATCACCAACCCAAAAGAGCGTGAGCGTTTGTTCACTTCAAACTATCAAGAGAAGATTGTTGACGGGATAGTGACAGGGGTAGGGAACTATATGGACAATAGAAAAAAAGAGATTAATCTCTAATTTTCTAAAGCTTTATGAATATTTTTTAATCGCTTTGTCTAAAATGGTTTTGGCTGCTGCCTTGTCTTTAAATCCTGCTACTTTTACCCATTTATTAGGCTCAAGCATTTTGTAGGTTTCAAAGAAGTTTTTAATACGGTTCAGCGTGTGTTCTGGTATGTCAGAAAGATCATTGATGTTTTCGTACGTGGGGTCTATTTTCACTGTAGGTACTGCAATGAGCTTTTCATCGCCTCCTGACTCATCTTCGGTGATGAGTACAGCCACAAGTCTACAAATGATGACTGAACCTGCTTGCAGTGGGTAGTCACAGAGGACAAGAATATCTGCAGGGTCTCCATCATCAGAGAGGGTGTCCGCAACAAATCCGTAGTTAGCAGGGTAGTGCATAGATGAGTAAAGTACTCTATCGACCATGACGGCACCAGAGTCTTTGTCAATTTCGTATTTGATGTTTGAGTTTTGTGGTACTTCAATAACCGCTTTTACCGCATCTGGGTTTTCGCCTACTCCAATTTTACTAATATCCATGGGAACTCCTCCATCTCTACACTATAGGTATACTCTGATAATACCATAACTATGGTACCATTCACGTAACATTTAAAGTACATTAGGAGTGTAGAATGAGAAGTATATTATTGGGTTTAATATTGGCTACGGCTTCAACTATGGCGATAGAAGTAGGTTCTGTACCTGTTGGGGTTGAGATATCTGGAGAGAATGGTGGTAAGTTAGATGGCTCTGCTTGGCACTCTTCTATGTTAAAAGGAAAACTATATGCACTGTTTTATGTTGACCCTGATGAAAAAGATTTAAATGATGACTTTGCGAATGCCCTTAAAGCTAGAAAGTTAGATAGAAAAAAAGCTGCTACTGTGGCTATTGTTAATCTTAAAGCAACATGGTTACCCGATATGGTCATTGAGTCTAAGCTCAAAGAGAAACAAAAACGTTTCCCCAATACCCTTTATGTAAAAGATAAAAAGAAAGTATTGGTGAATATGGGGCAGATGGAAGATGACAATTCAGATATTTTGATTTTTGATAAAGAGGGAAAACTCATCTATAAAAAGTTTGGAAAAATGTCAGCCAAAGAGATAAAAGAAGCCATGACACTCATTGATAACAACCTATAGATTACAAGAGAGTTGGTAGGCTACCATCTTTTCAAAAGGAAGTAAAAAGTTCTCCAAAATTTTTGTGTCTATGTGCTCACTCTTGTGGATATTGAGTAGTTCAAGTACACAGAGAGTAGACTCCATTGTACTCAAGCAATAGTCTTGGGGTTGCTCTTTAAAAGTAAAAGTAGAACTTTTCGAGTGGGTAAAACTGACCTTTTCTAGGTCATCTAAGTTTTTACTGGCCCGTAAAATGGCACGTGAACAAGGCCAAGTAGAGTCAATGAGAAAGAGTACTGTTTGCTTATTCTCTCTAGTAATAGTTTCTTCATTGAGGTTAATGCTTCTCTCAGAGGGGTAAAGTACATAACAGGCATTGTTTTCATCTTTAAGTATGGCATTAATCTCTTCGTATTTAGTAAAATCAATCCCCACATGTATTTCACAATTGTTTAGAGAAAGGTTAGTAAAGTGTCCTGTACCATTTTTGGTTTTTCTAAACTCTTTGGGGTGCATGAGTAAAACAAAACGTGTGTTGGTGTCAATCGCTTTGATGTGTTCACACATACACGAACTTTTTGGGCGGTAACAGTTGTAACAAATAGCCCTACTAACATTAGACATCAATATATACTTTTTTAAACCAAGTGTAATACCCCGCCACCACAAAGAAACCAAAACCAAGGGTAAAGGTGATGGCTTCAAGTGACACTCCCCATTTGGCAGCATAACCAATGAAAAGGGCTGTGGCAACATTGGAGAGCATAAAGAACATATCGTTGTAAGAGATGACTCTTCCCATAAATTTACTCCGGGTCTCTTCTTGTATGAGTAAGTAGGTATAGGACCAGAGTGTTGTGATGAAAAAACCGGTAATAAAAAGACCAATGAGTGCCAAATAGAAGTTGTATTCCAACAGTGACCAAAGCATAATGGCTAATCCTTGTAAGATGAAGAAGTAATGCAAGTTCTCTTTTGAAATAATCTTTGAAATGAAAAATGGACCTATCATAAGCCCTAAAGCTCTGGTGGCATTCATCCACCCGATGGCGAGGGGTACGGCAATCAACTCTTTGTATTGGAAGTCGGAAAGCAGGGTAACGAGTGCATCAAAGGATGTCAAGCCAATGGAAGCATGTAGTAAAATAAGATGTAAAATCTTTTTTTGCGACTTTAAGTAGTTAAAGCCAGATTTTAACATTTCAAAGTTAGATTCGTTGTGTTCTATTTTTTCTATGGAGAGTTTTAAACCTATGAGTAGAAGTACCGCCACAGAGTAAAGAAGTGCATCTATGCTAAAAGCCAAGTCAAAGCCCACATAATACGTCACAATCCCACCAACGGCCATACCCAAAGCATAACAGAGTGACCAAATGACTGAATGTATTTCATTGGTGTTTTTGAGCATTTCTCCTGAGACAAGTTTAGGAAAAAGAGCCATCTCTGCTGAAAATAACATAGAGGCAGCAGAAGAGCGGATAAAGATAAGTATCATCAATACCCAGACATACTCTAAAGAGTTGATAAAGATAAAGCCAAGGGTCATAGAGATTTCAACGAGTAAGAGTATGAACATCAGTTTTTTAAACTCTATACGGTCAACAATTAAACCAATGATGGGGGCAAGCAGCACAGCAGGTAACATGGCCATGGTTGCCGTTAAAGCAATGGTGATTTCATCTGCACCAAAAGAGACTATCATGGAGAAGATGGCTACTTGAGAAAACCAGGTTCCAAAGTAAGAGATAAACTGAATGAGTGACAGTCTTTTAATGACTGGGTGTTTGAGTGTGTCTAAGTATGTCATAGTGTGTCAGTCATTCTAAGATTCGTCTACAAGGGCATAATGGATGTTTTTCTGCTGAAGAGTATCAGTATACATCTCAAATGCCTTTTTGGCTAAGTTTTGATCGTCTGAAGCCACAGAAATAGAAACTTTCCATCCGTCAGAGTAAAGTTTGGGCAAAGAGGAAAATTCTACCCCTTTAGGCATTTGTTCCATCACTTCTATGAGTTCATTCTCTTTACACAGAGCAGTCAGTGTATGTCTATAATGTTCTTTTTTGTGAGGGATAAGTTTCCCCAAAACCTTCTCCACCATAGGATGGCTCATTTCAGGAAACCCTGGCATGAAGTAGTAACGTTCATCTAAAGAAAAAGCAGGCATTTTATTGACAGGGTTGTCTAAGAGTGCTGAACCTTTTGGAAGTTCTGCTAATTTTATGGGGTGAGGGTATGCTTTTTCACCTAAACGTTCTAAAATGATTTTCTTCGCTTCTCCATGCACCACAAGTGTACCATCCCTCAGTGCTAAAGAGGCACATTTACGTGTATAGTCATCAGGCGTAGAGCCAATGCCACCAAAAGAAAAAAGTATGGCATTAGCTTGTGAAGCAATAAACTTGATGGTTTCTATTATGAGTTGCGGATCATCTTCAATAATAAATGAAGCAGTGAGTTTATGTCCTTTGTCTTTTAAAGCTTTAGTCACAAAGTCAAAGTGTCTGTCTGTACGTCTACGGTTAAGGATTTCGGTTCCGATAATAAGGGCAAAGAATTGAGGATTTTTCATAACTCGGATTATATCATCTTTATTTGTAGGTGGGGAGTGCTCTTAGTTATTATCACTTGAGCCCTCTACCTTCACAGTAAGTCAATATTGTATATATTAGTGTATTATTAATGCATCTAGTATTTTAAAAGTCTGAAGGAGTGAATGCATATGCGAGCTTCAATTATAATCCTTTTATTGGCAACACTGCTCACTGCGAATCAAAACTATGATAGCAATGGCAGTGTTAGTGGCCATTTAAGGTGGATTCATGTCTTGCATGGATTAGATAATAATTTTGACCCTCAGACAGGTAGTACAATAGGCCTTAATCTAAAATATCATACACCTACCTTTAAAGGCTTCTATGGAACGGTTGGATTTCATTATGTAGGAGACACCGGCCTTACAAACTTCAGTAGAGACAGCTCTGGTGCTTATGAAAACAAGATTGCTTCTGGAATTTTTATGACAAAAGACTTTAGTTCAAAAGCTGTTTTAGATGAAGCTTGGATAGCCTATGAAATAGGTGAAAACTTATTTAAATTTGGACGTAAACATCCTCCCTCATCCTTAAATAAAACGATATCAAACCCCATAGCAATATTTAAAACATCTCAGGTAGAAAATGCCTATGAATCATTTACATTTAAAACAGATGAGCTTCCCGATACGACGATAAGGGTATCACAAATTACAAAGATGATGTATGGTTCACGAACCACGACTGATTATGCACTTATTGGCGAATATACTAATACTGCAGGTGTTGCAAGAAGTCCCGCAGATTTAAAGGGAGATTTTACACCTGTAGGTGAACTGGCATTTAAAGGTGGTATTGATGCAGATGGCAATACGGTTGATACTGCAGGAATTACGATGTTATCTATTGTAAATACATCTATCCCAAATACGACAGTACAATTATGGAATTACTATGCTTATGATATATTGAATTTCTTACAGCTTCAAGTAGACTATACTTATACACATTCTTCATCCATGGAGGGTACATTTAAATTTCAATATATCAAAGAAAATGATGTTGGAAAATCATTAAATTCAGATCTTGATTCAAGTATCTATGGAATGATGGCCATGATTAAATACGAAAAGGCAGTTCTTTCCTTCTCCTATAATAGTTCTCATGGAGAAACATTTAATCCCTGGGGATTTGATCCTGCATTTACCAGTTCAACGTATTCCAGAAATGCATACAGAGATGATGTGAATGCGTATAAAGTAGCAGTAAAATATTCTTTTTCAAAGAATTTTATATTTTCTGCGTCTTATGCAAACTACGGACAATCTAAAAGTTATGGTGGAAATATTGGTAGAACACTGTTAGCAACAAGAGATGCAGATGAATTAGATATGATCCTAACCTATAAACCGTATAAAAAATTCTCAATAAAACTACTCAATGCTCGACGAACAAGTGAATATGAAAGTACAAGCAGCAGTAGAAAACAGAACCAATTTAGAGTGATTACGCAATATAGTTTTTAAATCACACTAGGCAAATAAAGTAGCTTCAATCAATAAAACCATAGCTATAATTTAACCCCAAATTTTCCAAGAAGAAAGATGACGCTGTAATAAGCAAAAATAGTCATAAAGATGGAGATTCCCATACTTGGATAAAAACTGATGCCTTTTTTTATCAAGAGAGGAAAAGCGATAAACAATACCATGGATGGCGCAATGAGCCAAACAATTCTATTTGAAAATTCCACTGCAGAAAAGTTGTCACCTGTCTCAATATACATCCATGTCATAGCTAAGATGGAGACTAAAGGGATGGCTGCCAATAGGGCACCCATTAAACTGCTTCTCTTGGCGATTTCTGAGATTAATACAATCAATAATGCGGTAATAATTAGTTTTGCAATATAGTATACCAACTATTAAACCTTAGCCGCTAACCTGCGTCTCCATACACTATATGTCGAGTATGATGGATTTCCCTCAACCATCATATCGTAGGCATATTGATAACTACAGTTGTACTTTTTCTTGTATTCGCCAAGAACCTTTACTACCATCTCTTTATCTTCTTGTTTGTAAGTACCATTTAATGACTTCACTAAATTGATACTTTCCATGTGCATACTCATATCCATAAATAGTCCTTTTTTATAGCAGTCTACATAAACCTTCATTAAGACCTTCAACTTTAGGGGTTTGACAGCATTTTATTTTAAAGAAGTAGAGGATGATGCATTTTTTGAAGAGTTGAGTTGTCATTATAAGATGAGCACTCTACATCTTGGCTATTTGCCTTCTATAGTTATAGGTATTTTATAAAGGAACTATACAATATTAGAAGTCATAAGAGGCGATGATGCGGAGATAATTTACATCATTTTTTTGGCTGTCATGATAATCTATGGCTTCAAAACGTATATACAAAGAAGTGTCTACATCGAAATAGTGCCTAAAATGGGAGTAAAAAGCATCAAAGTCATCTCCTCTCTCATCATGAACTCTGGTGTTTGTAAGGGAGATGGCAAACTCACTTTGACCATACTCGAAGGGATCTACATCAAATTGTGTTGTTAGCATCCATGTTTCAGGTTTAAAGTTACCGCGTCCATTAGCAATCATTGAGGTAGTAAAAACTTTAGCAAGACCACCATATCCTTTAACAATACCACTTAGGCCATAATTTTGAGAGTAATTAAGGGTGACATTATACTTAGGACCATCTATGCCTGCTCTAAAGGCAAGAAGGTTTATGTCATCTCCCCCATTTCTTAAGAGGCTGTTATTATATTTTCCTCCGTCTGAACTTTGAAAGTACTGAACCCCATAAGAAAAAAGATAGTCCTCATTGACCACATGCCGGTAATCCATCTGGGCTATAAAGGTATTATAAAGTTCAGGTGCGTAATAGTAATAAGACTGCAGAGTGATTTCGCTTAAGCCTTTATATGTGATACCTAGCATGGAAATACCATGATCAAACTCTCCACTAGCGGACACTTTAGTATATTCATCTGAGGTGTTTTTACGGATTTTTGTAATGTGATACAATTGTATCTTAGTATCTACAAAAGGTTCAGAAGTAAAGGCAGCACCCTGATAAGACCAGGGAACGAGTCGGGTGGTATCATCATTCATCATAGGTGTGTTTAACATCATATTACCTACTTTTAAAATACGACTCTTGTATCTATATGCTAAAAAGGCTTCTGAAAGGGCAGTAAGACTTGAAGCATTTCTGTCGTTATTAAACAGTTGTGTCAGTATTTTATTCTGATTGGGTCCTACGGGGGAAGATTGATGTAGACGCACAGAAGCAAAAAGAGGATTACTCTCATCTGTAGAATATTTTAAAAACCCACCTAAGGCAGTTGCATAAGCATTTATTACATTTTTTTTGTCTACATTGTAATTAAATAGAGTGATATTTCCTAGAAACTTTCCTTTTGTAAATGCATCTGAAAGGGCAGTATCATTTTCAGCATTAAGTCCTAATGTTAAGAAAAGTATAATGATGAGAAATTTCACAATACTCCTTTAAATATTTGATAAATAGCTTTTAAAGTTAGGGTAAGGTAACAAAGCACTCATTATTGTAGCTTCTAAACATATAAGAAATCAAAACTGACGACACATTTAAGTACGGTGACACTTCTTTGAGTATAGCTCTATATTTTAATGATAAAGAAACACTATTTTACAGGTTCATCAGAGATGATAATAATATTGTCTGCTTCTAACTTTCTCTCTCTATTTTCGTAGGCTTTCATTTGTTTATCGTAGGCTGCTTTATTCTTCTTTTGTAGTTCTTGTTGTTTTGCCAAATTACTAGCATTACGTTCTTTTTCTAAGATTAGCATCTTTTCTTTTTTTACTTTACTCGCGTTCTTCTCTGCAATTTCATCATCATTATAGAGAGGATTGTAGTCATAGTCATCTCTACTCAAACTATCATAACTGGCTTTGATCACAGGTTTTACACTGGGTTTTGAAGGTTTAGTGTTTACTTCTGCATGGTTGAATGTTGTAACAAAAATTAAAGTTAATACTATATATTTCATATTTTTATTCCTCTTATTTTATAAATAATCTTAGCATAAATTGATGTCCTGATACTTAGTTAAATGGAGGAGCTTAAGTCTATTTACTTGTAATGATAAGATTAAAAGTGATTTTTGAAATGTTGAGGGGAGGGTGGTGTTGTATCTGTTGGCCGGTAAACCGACCAAACACAGATTATTCTTCGATGTAGTTTTTAAGTTTACGTCCCACTTTAGGGTGTTTTAGTTTTTTAATCGCAGATGATTCTATCTGTCTTACTCTTTCACGTGTGACTGAAAGTTCTTTACCAATCTCTTCTAGTGTTCTATCACTCTCATCTTCAAGCAATCCAAAACGCATACGAAATTACGCTCTCCTTCTTTTCAAGTCAGATGCTTACTTTAGCGGTTCAACCAATAGATAAGACTAGGAATATTCCCAATACCAAAATAAAAATAATTTTTGTCAGGGATGTCGCCATCTCTTCTTACATAGGTTAATCTAAATATATCCATTACATCTACATAGGTGTTGAACCCATAAGCAGAATCACGCTTATAAAAAGATCCTTCCATATCTCCAAAGAAACTTATCCCGGCTCCAAACTTCATAAAGTCTTCATACTCCTTAAAGATTCCTAGGTCCCCACGTACAAAATCAGGCTCATCGGCTGTAAAAGCATATGAAACTTTTCCTTCAATACCATCAATTACATTCGAATTTGTATAATAAATAGCATTATACCCCAGACCTAGACCTCCATTGAGTACATCAAAAGAGATATCGTTAGGTAAAAGCCTTAATGCTGTTCTTAACCCCTCTTTCCCTTCATCTTCAGGTACATCAAACGGCAAGATATGTAATCCTCTTTTCTCTTTAATTAATGCATTTCCAGCCCAAATTCCAGCATTAACTGCTGTAGAAATAGGAGCATTGTCAGGATAAACTGACGTTCGAATATTTTCCATCGTAGCAATACGAGCAAAAGTATTTCTTGCAGGTTTTCTATACCAGTTATCTATATCTTCCTTCATGTAAACAAGTTTTTCATTACCATCAGAGTGATCTAAGTATTGCAGGTTAAGTTTTAAAACAAATGCTTTAAACTCTTCTGTATTATAACGTTTAGTATCAGATTTCTTTAAATTAAATGCATTATAGATTGAAGAGAATCTATCTGTTGTTTTGGGTACACGATGATGAAATTCTGTCTCTAAAAACAAATTATATGCTGCTAAAGCTTCTGGATTCTTATCTAAACCAAGGATCGTTTTCAACCTATTCATAATCTTTATTTGAGGCACATCTGTATAATATTCTCTTTTCAGAGCAGTAGCAATGATATAGATAGCATCATACACACCCACATAGTAGTCATAAATACGAAAGTCTTGATCAAGAAATGCTCCAAAATGTGCTAAAAACTTTCCTGTAATGGGATGGTAACGTGATGAGTGCATAAGGCGTCTATTAGGATTGTATCTAATATGCTTATTGAAAGCTTTATAGAGCATGATTGATTGGTAGATATCGGCACTACCGAGCAAAGGTTTCAAACTAGGAGATATAAATCCAACGGGTACCTCTTCTTTCTCATCTTCTGGCTCATCTATAATCTTCTCTTTCCTCACATTGCTTGCATCAAGAAAAAAATAGAGTGAAGATTTATCATCTAATGAGACGGCTAGGTCCAGAGGAACATTGTCATACACCCCTCCATCTATGAAATAATGTGAATACTTTTTACCTTTATATACATAGTCTAATTTTACCTGTTGAAAAGCACCAGGAAAAGCACTGGAGGCAAAAAGAACATCAACAAGTTTAGCACTATCTTTTTCTATTCCAGGAATGGAAATATAAAAATTTTCACTAGGAGGCATAGATCTATTTTCTACTATTACTTTCCCATTTTTTTCTTTTAGCGTAAGAGGCACAGCGAACTGTTGGTTTTTCATTGTAAGGTCACCAACTTTTTCGACAATAGGTACAGCTTTTGTTACTGCTATACCCAAAGGTATCTCACAGTTTTTTCTGAATATAGGCTGTTTCATATGTTCAACGAATTTACGGCCATTTTCTTCCAATACTCTTCTACTCAATAGTGTACTGTTGTTATCGGGATCTTTACCAGGGATGAGAAGATCATCTATACCAAGATTAACCCATGTGTCATAAAATAAATTGTCATCAACCGTATTATGTAAAGAAACAGAGCCTTTTTGACACCAATACATTGCAGCATACGCAGCGTTAATCGCCCCTGCAGAAGCGCCAGATATAGAGCGCAGATCAGGTTCTACTAACTTATGCTCATCTCTTAGTTTATTCAAGATCTTGATCGTTGCCCAGTTGTATCCTGATTGATAAGCACCAAGACTCACCCCTCCTGATATGACCAGAGAAGATTTTATTTTGTTACGTTCAGCGTGAAGGGAAAATAGTACTAAAGAGAGAATAATAAAGGGTTTCAAAAAGAGATTCATACGCATACCTTGCCTGTCAGTTTGTAAGTATTAAATATATCATATGGAAAATATTATTATGGAGCTAGAAGATATGAATAACTTGTAAAGGAGATTGCTATTTGCTTTTCTTTCTTATCCATCCACTTAGTAAAAGCCCTAGAACCACTGTTGCTAAATATTTTCGTCATTTAATACCTTTTTTAAATTATTATAGATTCATAAAAATGAGATTGTCATTTACTGTAAACCTTAAACATAAGAGTATAATTATACTTTAATAAGATTAAAAAGTTTTTGATATATTCTGATATAATTATTATATGAAAATTTATCTAAAAGGAAAAGTATGAAAAGAATCATTCTTGGGATATTAATATCGACTTTAGGGTTGCTTGCACAAGCGCCTATTGTACACGATGCAGAGTACAGAATCTTGGAAGCCCAAAATGGGCAGAAGTGGAAGAAAGACGATAAGAAAATAGATCAAAAGCTTGAGGCCTATAGAAAAAAGAACGGGGGGAAAGCCCCCAATATTATTTATATCCTTCTTGATGATGTAGGTTTTGGTGAGATCGGTATGGATGACTTGAGTGTTATCCGTGGGTATAAAACACCCAATATGTCATCTCTTGCAAAAGAGGGGATGAGTCTTAATCGTATGTATACAGAACCATCATGTACCCCGACACGTGTTGCGATGATGACAGGACGTTACCCAACGCGCACAGGGGTAACAGAGGCAAAGGCAACGATAGCAGGTGATGGTTTACCTGCAGAAGAAGTCACCATAGCTGAAGTATTACGTGATTCCGGATACAACACTTCGCATGTTGGGAAATGGCATATGGGGGATATTGAACAGGCTTATGCAAGCAATCAAGGTTTTATGCATGCAGAATTTCCTATCCACCAGCAAGGTCAGCTTGCTATTATGGGTCTAGAGATGGAAGATGCTGACATCATTCGTGGTGTAGATGCAAAGAGAGCAGAACAGACATTTACACTCGATAAACTTTTTGTACCCAACCCGGCTGATATGGTGACAGGTGTTGAGCTTAAAGATGGAAAACTTTTTGAAGTTGAAATGAAATCGGGTGAATCGTGGACACAAAAGAAATATAGAGAGATGAATGAACGTTATCAAAGAAATGCCATCTCTCAAATACGTAAACTTGCAAAACAGGACAAGCCATTCTTTTTAAATTACTGGCCACTTTTCCCACTCTCTTTTGTACAAGAAAATAACAGTAAATACAACACTTTAAACGGTGGAACTATGGCTGATATCTTGGTTGAGTTGGATGATTGGATAGGTGATATTATCAAAGAGGTTGATACTTTGGGTATCGCAGAAAACACTGTCATTATTCTTATGGGTGATAATGGGCCATTTATGCAGTATGCTGGACCTAGTGGACAGTCAGACCGTATCTATCGTGGCGGTAAAGCAGATCACCTTGAAGGTGGTGTACGTGTCAATGCCTGGATACAATGGAAAGGTATGATCGAACCAGGTAGCTCAGCAGAAGATATTTTCCATGTCTCAGACTTATTTACTACTTTGGCACGTATTGGGAAAGGGACTGAAAAAATCCCAAGAGACAGAATCATTGACGGTGTTGACCAGACAGGTATCTTGCTTTTAGGTGAGACACATGGACGTAGAGATTATGTTCATATCTATGAAGGCACCCAACTCAAATCAATTGTTAAAAACAAATACAAGATGCACCTTCCACCTCCAGGGGCAAATCCGATTGCAGCAAAAATATATGACTTGTATCGTGATCCAAGAGAAGAACGTCCTCACGAAAGCATAAAATACGGTCCATGGGCTGGTGGTCAATTTGCGGGTATGGTAAAACGTCATATGGCATTTAAAATGAAATACCCAGATAGACGACCTGTACATGCTATGCCTTATACAGGAATAGAAAACCTGAGACCTGAAACGAAGAGACTCTTAGAGGTCTTTAAGCTTGGACTACCTCAAAAATAAAGTTTTCGTCCTTAAAGTTGAACTGGAAAATTCAGTTCAACTTGTCGATCATTTTATTAATATAACCCTATAAAAGGAAAGATATGCAGATAGATAAGATACTTGTATTACTCCTAACACTAGCTACTCTAAGTTTCGCTAACCCTCAAGAGAAACTTAGAGTTATTAGTCTAGATGGTCAGGCTAATTTTCGAGATATAGGTGGCTACACAACAGAAGATGGACATACCATTAAAATGGGTAAGGTCTATAGATCAGGTGAATTACCAAAACTAAGTGATGCTGATGTTGAAAAGCTAAAAAAATTAAAGGTTAATGTCGTTGTGAATTTTCTTCTTAAAGAAGAGATAGAAAAGACAGGGAAAGATCGTTTGCCTGAAGGTACAAAAGAAGTACTTATTCCTATTTCAACACAAGAAGCTCAATCCTTAGTACAAGAGGCCAATAAAGGAAGAAAAACAGGAGACTTTTCAAAGCTACCTGTTGAACTAAACCCCTTTGTTCACAAATTACTACCTAAGGCTGGTGCATCAAGTTATGCTTCTTTAATTAGAGAAATTATTAAAAATAAAGAAGGTGCTCTTGTATATCACTGTTCCCATGGAGTACACAGAACAGGTACTGCTACAGCTATCATCCTTTCACTTATAGGTGTTCCTTGGAAAACGGTACGTGAAGATTATCTACTTTCTAATATTACACGTAAAGCTGGAGTAGAAAAGCGTATAGTACAGCTTGGTAAAATGACCGCTAAAACGAAAGGGATTTCATTCGAAGAGGTAGATATGACAAATATCAAAGCCTTTTATATCCTAGAAGGTAAATATATAGATGCTACACGAGATGAGATCATAAAAGAATACGGCTCATTTGAGAACTATGCCATCAAAGAACTTGGGCTTACTAAGAAAGAACTAAGTGCCCTGAAAAATGCTATGCTCAAGTAAACTCAAAATACAAAGGGAAATATTATGAAAAAAGTAATGACAAGTGATTATACATTTGATCTCATTGCAGGAGCACGTTATATTTCTATTGATGTAGATGTTTCTCTTTCAGCTGATGGTCCTTTTCCTCCATCGCTTCCCGGACGTGATTTTGCTCAGTCTGCAGAGCTTTGGGATGCTGTTGTGGGATTCAAGGGTTCTTATAACATTAATGAACAATGGTATATTCCCTACCACTTTGACATAGGAGCAGGAGATTCCGATCTCACATGGCAGGCACTTGCAGGTGTTGGATATCGCTACGGTTGGGGAGATGTTTTGTTGGCATATAGACATATGAGTTATGATCAAGGTGACTTAGGACTTGTCCAAGATCTAGAGTTTTCAGGGCCAGCGATAGCTGTGAATTTCCGTTTTTAATTTTGGATATATTTAAAAATGATCCTTCTCATTCATAAGAGAAGGATGGCTTCAGCTATAGCCCTTTTTCAAGGGCCTATAGTTTTGTTTTATACATAAAATAAAACTATAGGAATGTTAGGAATGAAGCGAAAGATCGCATCTCTTTGATCTTGTCTTTGACTTTAGTGGTCGGACCCTCATTTGATTTTAAAGAAGTAGAGGATGATGCGTTCTTTGAAGAATTGAGTTGTCATTATTACCTGAGCACTCTGCCTTCTTTAACAAAAAATATAAAAGAGCAGGACATTTGTGGCAAGGACGCTTTAAATCATGGTATGTCACAGATGAAGTTTACATTGTTCCTCTTGCTGTGGTATATGGGCTTGTAGGTGCTAAGAAAAAGCCTGGGGGTATATTGAAATCAGATACACACATTCTGCACGATGAAAGGTTAAACTAGCCTATCATTAGTGGAGTAAATATGCAAATATATGAGAGTATCACTATACTAATTATACTGTTAGTTGTCGCAGTTCTGAGTGTCCCTTTGGCGAAACGTATAGGTCTTCCTTTTTCTGCCTTACTAGTCATTGAGGGTTTTTTGGGTTCTGAGTTGATAATTGCACTTGGATTTGACCTTGGCTTGCGTTGGTATCATTTTCATGATTTGGTATTTTATATATTATTGCCTGTGCTTATTTTTGAATCTGCTTTAAACATAGATGCCAAGTTATTACTAAAAAACCTTATTCCTATCGTTATTTTGGCTATCCCTATCATGTTATTAAGCACCTTTATCACCGCTACGCTACTCTACTATGGCATAGACCATCCTCTTGGATTTCCTATCATTGCTGCTTTGTTGACGGGTGCTATCTTGTCTGCTACGGATCCTGTAGCCGTACTTGATATCTTTAAACAGATTAAAGTACCCGTACGCCTTAGTACCCTAGTAGATGGTGAAAGTTTGTTTAATGATGCCACTGTCATTGTACTTTTTGGACTGTTTATTGCTTTTGCACAAATGGATATAGGGTCTTTCTCTGGACTAGATGCTATCAAAGAATTTATGTTTGTTTTCTTTGGAGGTATTTTTGTTGGTACTGTTTTGGGGTTTGTTTTTATGCTTTTATACAAAGTGACGGAAGGCAGTTTTGCAAAATCACTCATAAGCATTATCTCTGCCTATAGTGCCTTTATATTTGCAGAGCATTTTTTACATGTCTCAGGTGTAATGGCGGTACTTGTGACAGGTTTGCTTATCTCATGGGAGCGTTGCAAAAGAGTAGAAGCGTCAAGATTTATAGAAAATTTATGGGAGTTTAATGCGTACATCGCAAACATTATCATTTTCTTACTTGTAGGTATCACTATTACTATAGAGATGTTTACGAGTCATTGGCTGGCAATGCTACTAGGGATTGTCTCTGTACTTATCGCAAGGGCGATAGGTATCTTTGTTATTCTGCCTTTGGTTTCACAATTGCCATATATTGAGCCTATAAGCAGAGGGTATCAGGTCATCATCTTTTGGGGAGGCCTGCGTGGTGCAGTGGTAGTTGCCCTTGCACTCTCCATACCTCTAGAACTAGAGTACTGGTACACAGTACAGTCTATAGCTTATGGGGTTGTATTGTTTACACTTTTTGTGCAAGCACCTACGATAAAATTTCTTACGAAGTGGGTAGGGGTGAAATAAGGGGGGGTGGATGTATGAATATGTCTTGCTTGAACGCTAGGGTCAGTTCCCCGACCCTAGGTATATGTTACTCTTCGATGTAGTTTTTAAGTTTACGTCCCACTTTAGGGTGTTTTAGTTTTTTAATCGCAGATGATTCTATCTGTCTTACTCTTTCACGTGTGACGGAAAGTTCTTTACCAATCTCTTCTAGTGTTCTGTCACTCTCATCTTCAAGAAGACCAAAACGCATACGAATAACGGCTTTTTCTCTTTCGTTGAGTTGGTCAAGGACTTCATCAATTTGGTTGTTGAGGTCATCTTTAAGTACAACGTCTGTAGGACTTAGTGTTGTTTTATCTTCAATGAAGTCACCAAATCTACCATCGTCTTCATCACCAACAGGTGTTTCAAGAGAAACAGGCTCTTTAGTAATTTTAATAACGTTTTTCACTTTGTCTACAGAAAGACCTACTTCTTCAGCAATGGTGTCTAAGTCTGGCTCACGTCCTGTTTCTTGAAGGTGTTTTCTGATGATTTTATTGATACGGTTAATCGTTTCAATCATGTGAATAGGGATACGAATGGTTCTTGCTTGGTCAGCAATGGCACGTGAAATCGCTTGACGGATCCACCATGTTGCGTAGGTAGAAAACTTGTACCCTTTTTCGTATTCAAATTTATCAACCGCTTTCATAAGACCAATGTTACCCTCTTGGATGAGGTCAAGGAAAGGCAGTCCACGGTTGGTGTAACGTTTTGCAATAGAGACAACCAATCTAAGGTTTGACTTTGCCATACGTGTTTTTGCTACTTCAGACTTGGCTTTACCTTGACGGATTTGGCCTAAAATCTCTTGCAGTTTTTCTTCGGAGAGGTCGAAACCACCTTTAGAAGCTTCACGTGTTTCAAAAAGTTTTTTAATCTCAACATAGGTACTTACCATCGTAGTCTCAGGTACAGAATCGATGATGTCTTCTTTGTCCATGTTGATAATGTTTTCAAGAAGTTTGACGTGATTCTCTTTGAGTGTATCGTTAAAGAGTGGAAGTTTGTACTCTAAACGTTTGAGCTCTTTTTCAAAAGAGTCATCAGATCTTAGTGCAGTTTCCATGGCTTTTACAAGTTCATTAATAAGTTTAGATGTTGGTCCAAGGTTCAATAACGCAGACTTTAAAAGTTCTTTTTTGTAAGCAATTTTAAGACGTTCATGTAAGACAGCTACAATATCTGGTTTTGAAGCGATAAATGTATCTAAATCTTCACGTGCTTTCATCCAGTCTTTTTTAGCTTTTTCAAGTTGTTTAAATGAATCAACTACTTGTTTAACTCTTTTGTCATCTTTAGGTGCTTTTTTCGCAGCTGTTTCTTCTTTTGTCTCTTCAGCATTGTCATCATCTGCTGCTGCTGCTTTTTCATCTTCAAAACTCTTAAAAAGTTCTTTTACACGTCTCTCACGGTTAAGTAAAGGTTCTTTGTAGTTAATGATGTACCCAATAAGGTAAGGCACTGAACAAATAGCATCAATGATGACGTCTTCACCCTCTTCAATACGCATAGAAAGATCAACTTCTTCTTCTTTTGTAAGGAGAGGAATTTTACCCATCTCACGTAAATACATACGTACAGGTGAGTCAGAACGGCTCCACTCAAGAAGCTCTTTTTCTTTATGAAGGTCAAAAGTGTCTTCGTTACCACCTTCTGCCATTTTTCTACGCATCTCTTCACGTTTCTTTTTCTCTTTGTCTGTGAGGTAGGTTGCGTATTCTGAAGCTGAAATAACTTCTGCTTTAGCATCTGTTGCAAATTTATGGATTTTTTTCGCTTGAGCAGCGGTAGGTGCTTTGGTAAATTCTTTTGCGATGTTTTCAAGTGTTACCACATCGGTTTTTTTCTTAGAGTTAAATAACGCTTCTATGTTTTTCATACTGTCTTTTGCTGCCATTTGTACCCTTGATAGTTGAGGAGAAGTTCCTCAGAATTGTTTAAGGAGGATTATACCGAAATTTTCTTAAAAATGAGCAGTAAATTTGATAATTTTAATTTTTTTGGATATAATCGCGAATTATTTTGGGTGAATACCCTAAGGGAAACTCTAATAATAGATCCCCTAACAATTAAAGGATACAATTTGCAAGGTAAAGTTTGGAAATTTGGCGACAACATTGATACTGATTTAATTATCGCAGCAAGATACCTCAATACTTCTGACGCGTCAGAACTAGCGAAACACGTGATGGAAGATGAAGACCCTGAGTTCGTTTCTAAAATGTCTGTGGGTGACATCATCGTTGCAGGTGAAAACTTTGGCTGTGGTTCCTCTCGTGAACATGCACCCATCGCACTTAAAGAAGCAGGCGTTTCTGCCATTATAGCACCCACATTTGCACGTATTTTTTACAGAAATGCGTTTAACATGGGACTGCCTATTTTTGAATTGCCTGAAGCAGTAGAGATAAACGAAGGTGACACAGTAAGAGTAGACATGGATGCAGGTGAAGTGATTAACGTTTCTCAGGCAAAAACCTATAAATTTGCAGCGATTCCAGAATTTATGCAAGAACTTGTAGATGCAGGTGGCTTAATTGCTTTTGCTAAACAAGAGATAGAAAATAATAAGAAGTAAAAGGTAAAGCATATGGGAAAAATATATAAAATTGCTGTCATCAAAGGTGACGGTATTGGTCCGGAAATCATAGACGAGGCCATCAAAGTACTTGATGCTGTTTCTGTACAAGCAGGGTTTAGACTTAAGTACGATGAACTTTTACTTGGTGGTGCTGCCATTGATGAAACAGGTGTACCTCTTCCAGATACAACCATTCAAGGTGTTAAAAAATCGGATGCAGTACTTTTTGGTGCAATTGGTGGACCAAAATGGGACAACTTAGAGAGACACTTACGTCCTGAGTCAGGTCTTCTTGCTATCCGTAAAGAGATGGGAACATTTGCAAACCTTAGACCAGCAATGGTGTATGACGAATTGATTAACGCTTCAAGCCTCAAGCCAGAAGTGATCAAAGGTGTAGACATCATGGTAGTGCGTGAACTTACAGGTGGTATTTACTTTGGTCAGCCAAGAGAATTACATGCTGACAGAGCATTTAACACTATGATATACACACATGAAGAAGTGGTACGTATTGCGCATGTTGCTTTTAAAATTGCAATGCAACGTGACAAACGTGTTTGTTCTGTAGACAAAGCCAATGTACTTGAAGTTTCTCAATTCTGGAGAGAAACAGTGATTGAAGTGGCTAAAGAGTACCCTGAAGTGGAATTGACACATATGTATGTAGACAATGCTGCAATGCAACTCATCCGTGAGCCTAAACAGTTTGATGTTATTTTAACTGGAAACATTTTTGGAGACATTTTGTCTGATGCTGCTTCAATGTTATCTGGGTCTATTGGACTTTTACCGTCTGCTAGTACAGGAAAAGGTGTAGGTCTTTATGAGCCTATCCATGGTTCTGCACCAGACATCGCTGGTCAAGGTATTGCCAACCCTCTTGCAACAATTTCATCTGCGTCAATGATGTTACGTTATGCTTTAGGTGAAGATACTGCTGCAGATAAAATTGATGCTGCCATTAAGAAAGCCTTGAGTGAAGGTTACCGTACAGGAGATCTTGGTGATTATGATGCCAAAGAGATTTGTTCTTGTACTGAAATGGGTGATATTATCGCTAACTACGCTAGTAAGTAGGACGTAAAAGGGTTTAGTTTTGGAAAAGAGAGCAAGAGTACTTATTGATTGTGAAGATGCAAAAGGTTTGGTCTATAAAATTTCAAAAGTCTTTTATGACAGAAATTTAAACATAGACAACAACCGTGAATTTGTAGACAAAGAACATGGAAGATTTTTCATGCGTACCATTGTCACAGGGCTTTTTGATATTGAAGAACTTCTTGCTGAACTAAAATCCATTACACCTAAAGATGCACACATTCGTGTCATTGAACCCAAAGACAAAAAAATTGTACTCTTAGCCACTAAAGAGTCTCATGCTTTAGGTGACATACTCATACGTTATGCTGACGGTGAGTTGGGTGCTGAGATTGAGTGTGTCATTGCAAACCATGACACATTAAGGTCACTTGTTGAACGTTTTGACATTCCTTTTTACCATATACCTGCAGAAGATCTTTCTCGTGAAGCACATGAAGAAAAAGTCATGGAGTGTATCGATGCACAGAATTTTGACTACATTGTCTTAGCCAAATATATGCGTATTTTAACCCCAGGTTTTGTAAAAGCTTACCCACAAAATATCATTAATATTCATCACTCATTTTTACCTGCATTTATAGGGGCAAACCCTTATAAACAAGCGTTTGAAAGAGGGGTGAAGATTATAGGAGCAACTGCACACTTTGTCACAGATGACTTAGACGAAGGTCCAATCATCGCCCAAGATGTCAT